>JAFGFW010000008.1 GCA_016930875.1 Deltaproteobacteria bacterium
AAGTGCCCTGAGTGCGGGACCAAAATTGATGGGGTGGGCATGTGAGTGTCGAGGTGAACTGGAGATAAGGCTCGCTCCGGGAATTGCCAATTAAACTGGCTTCAAATTCAGGCCCGAACCGAGGGAGCGTTATCCAGCACAGGCACATCTCTTGAGGGAATATGTTATGATAACACTTGGAAATCGTAAATTTTTTCGGCGTGCTTCAAGAATGGCCGCTATTGACCTTTTTAAGATTTTTTGAGCAAAAAATGGCATACTGCTGAATTATGTCGTTGCTCGTACAGAATTCGTTCGTCTCTTTCCCTCCTATGATGCTTATTCCCTATAATGGTGTGTAACTCCAAGCGAGGAGAATACTTGCTATTTGGGACGGTTCGCCCTAAAGCCTCAGCCATGGCCCTCAGGTGATGAGGCGCCGTTCCACAGCAACCACCGATGTAATTGATGCCCATCTGCTTCGCCTTCAGAGCGTACTTGGCCATCTCAAACCTGGTAAGGACGAAGGGGTCTAGCTCGAGGGGAAAGGCAATGTGGCCGTGGAATTGCTGAATTTGAAAATATGGTCTCTCCTCGGAACAGCGATAGGCAACCGGCTGCGCGGCTACAAAACAAGATACTGTCTGACGTACCCTCGCTGCTAAAGGCAACATTCGTTTTGGGTCGCGAAAACAGTTGGTCCCAACGATGTCTGCGCCAAACTCTTCCAGTTCTCTAAAAGCCTCTTCCAAGAGAACTCCATCGAGGGTCCGATCTTGGTACTTGAATCCCAAGGTAATCATGGCCGGTTTACCAGTGGCCTTAATCGCCTCAAGGGCAATTTTGGCTTCTCCCAAATACTCTATAGTTTCAGCAATGAAGAAGTCTACGCCGTGCGGGAGCTGATACATAATCTGCTGGTCGAACTGGCGCCTGGTTTCCTTATGACTCGATGGATTCGCTGGGTCGTAGACCCAGGTGTTGGCCAAGTTACCGGCAACTACACACCCATATTGTTTAGCCACCTCGTTTGCGATACGCACGGCCACAGAGTTAATCTCCGCAAGGACTCCTTTTTTGCCGATATGTTTCAGCTTCTCTTCATGAGCATAATAAGTCAACGCTTGTAATACCTGAGCACCAGCTCGGGCAAAGTCGGTTTGTAACTGCTTGAGGGCTTCCGGGTGCTCAATGGCAACTTCAGGGGTAAAGGGCCCTGCGCTCACATAGCCCCTGCGCTCCATTTCAAATATGGTCCCACCATCTCCAAGGACAATATCTTCTTTCAGTAAATTCAAAATCATCGAACTTTCCTTTCTTAGTTCGCTTCGCTCACAATTGGCCTCCGGCCCGTAGGGCCGACGCCACGGAGGGAATAACGGGATGTTGGAATCCTGGGTTTTTTCCACCTCGTTGAAAAATATTGCGATTTATGACATAGACAAACGATGGATCGAAAAAATATCAATAGAGGGTTTAAAAAGCTCAGACTGTTCAGGAGTTCTTGTTTGTTTGCATGATATCTTATCCTGATATAAAACCTTACATAATTAAAATAGGCCCTTTACAGGTGAGGTGGTATGCTTTTATGTACATCGTGGGCTTTTTTAGCTCATATCTTTTAGTAAAATACCAGATTAAGAAAAAGAAAATACCGATAGAAAAGCCAATAATTGGTGATATCTACTTTTATCTCATTCTCGGAGTGATATTGGGTGCGAGATTAGGTTATGTCATCTTTTATGACTTTTTTGAATACGTAAAAAACCCACTTGAGATCATAGCTGTATGGCATGGGGGGATGTCCTTTCATGGCGGTCTGATTGGAGCCTTGATTGCAGGAAAATATATAGCGAAAAACAGAAATATTGACTTCTGGTTATTAGGAGACCTGATAGTAGTTACAGCCCCAATAGGTCTGGGACTCGGCAGAATTGGCAATTTTATCAATGGTGAACTTTATGGAAGAGTTACTAATGTTCCTTGGGCAATGGTTTTCCCCGATCGGGGAGGGTTGCCGAGACATCCATCACAGCTATATGAGACCTTCTTTGAAGGAGTAGTCCTTTTTACTATATTATGGCTTTTAAAAGACAGGATAAAGACAAAAGGTAACCTGACGGCATTATTTGTAATACTCTATGGGGTCGCAAGGTTCATGATCGAGTTTTTCAGAGAGCCTGATGCTCAACTCGGTTTTATTGCTGCTTTTCTTACCATAGGGCAGATATTGAGCCTCTTGATGATAATTGCGGGCCTATTCATATTATTCAGGAAAGATGTTCGAACCAGTAGAAGGGTCAGCCTTTGAGATTGAGAACTCGACATTATAGAAGCAATAGAGCTTGCCTGGTTTCGAGATGAGACCATTGAAAGAATACGCAGGTTGAACACTGAAATAAGGCAGCCTTAGAGGCGCGCTGGGTCTTCAACGCACCTAAAGCAGCTCTCTCAGAGTCCGGACGACGCGTGCGTTATCTTCCGGCAACGCCGTTGTCACCCGCATGAAACCGGGTCCCAGTGTGGGGTCCTTTAACGGTTTGATAAAAATGCCCCGTTCCCCCAGCCTTTCGGCCAGCTCGGTGGCGCCGTGGGGGGCGAAATCCGCGAGGAAAAAGTACGTCTCGGTTGGAAAGGTGCGAACGCCAAGCGCCTGCAACTCGCCGGCAAGCTGCTCGGTCCAGCCGCGCAGCTTGGTTGCCCGGTCCCGGATCTTATCCTCGTGCTGTAGTGTGGCCAATGCCGCGGCCTGGCTAGGACGAGCCAGTGGATATGCGTCGTTGCGGCTGTTGAGTTCGTTGGCCAGCCTCTCAGGGAGGATAGCGTACCCTACCCGAAAGCCCGCAAGGCTGTGCGCCTTGGAGAACGTACGTGTGACGATCAGGTTCGGATACCGGGGTACGAGATTGGCAACCGATTCGCCAGCTAGACCGATGAACGCCTCATCGACCAAAAACCAGGTATCCGGCTGTCTCGTAAGGAGGCCTGGTAGGGCTGACATGTCAAACGTGCCGCCGGTGGGATTGTTGGGATTGACGATCACAGCCAGCGTGGTCCTCTCCGGGAGACCCAAATCCTCCAAGTCGAAGGCGAAGTTGTCCCCGGCAGGGAGACGGGTCTCCGTGTATTGCTGAGCGATCTCAGGAAACAAGGGATACGTAGGCGTCAATAGGTGAACCCGCTGTCCGAAACGGTCGAAAAGTTGACGCAGGATGAGCTCCGAACCTGCATTGATATGGACCAGCCTGTCGGGCACGCCGAGGCGCTCGCTAATAAGCCGGCGCAAGGGTTCAGAATAGGGCTCGGTGTAGTAGTTGCTTTTCGGCACCTCCGCCTGTGCGGCCACGATAGCCTCCTGGATGGGCGCCAGGGGATTCTCGCATAGGAGTAGTTTGATGCCTTTGAATGTTCCACCGCCCTTTTCAAGGATCGACACCATGTTGGAACACCTCCTTGCCTCTATAGGTGGCGGTTGTCCTCTCATCCACAATAAGTGGTGTGTTTATACCAGAAATGTGCTATCGGAGCAAACCTTTTCGTAATACTTCACAGCAGAGACCGCAAGGGTTGGCTACATTCTTTAAGATACCCACCATGGCGTGCGTCAACAAATTTGATCTGAATGAGGAGATGACAGATCAGATGGAAATATTGCTCGCTCGTAGAATTGCGAATCGAAATCTGGCTTTCTAAGGAGGCGCAAAACAGATGGAAATCCTCTCTATCTTCAAACATGCCATGATGATCACCGTCTTTGTCTTTGTGATGATGCTTTTGGTCGATTTTATTGATACGGTGAGTGAAAGGCGGATGACCGCGATCATGCAAGGGGGTCTGTGGCGGCAGTATACTCTGGCCTCTTTTCTCGGTTCCACCCCGGGTTGTCTGGGTGCTTTCATGAACGTAAGTCTCTATGTCCACGGCATAATCACTTTCGGTGCAATAGTGGGTGGAATGATAGCCACTTCCGGGGATGAAGCCTTTGTGATGCTCACCCAGTTCCCGGCTACAGCCTTGGTGCTTTTCGGGTTACTATTTTTCTTGGGGATCTTTTTTGCCTTCGTAAGCGACAAAATCATTGGGATCGTTGGGATTGTTCCATGTGAATCTTGTCTTGAGCATCAGTGTGAAGAGTGCGTTCCGGGAGACGAAGATTCGGTTAGGGCTGGCGACATTTTTAAGCCTGGAAATATCGTTCAAAATCTTCGGTCGCTTTCCTTTACGCGTTTTCTGCTTCTTGCCTTCATAGGCTCTTTTCTCGTGTTGGTTTTACTGGGAACTCTTGGCCCAACCCATTGGAACTGGAAACGCATTACCTTTATAGGTCTTTCAATGTGCTCCTTATATATTGCTGCGGTTTGCTCAGAACATTACCTGCACATTCACATTTGGGACCACATAATCAAGAAACACCTCTTTCGTGTTTTCTTGTGGACCTTTGGCGCCCTATTCTTTGTACATTGGGGTTTGGCCTTCTGGAACCTGGATGCCTTTATCCGGCAGCACATGATTTGGGTACTTCTGATCGGCGCCTTAATTGGAATAGTACCTGAGTCAGGGCCGCATCTGATATTCGTGATGATGTATGCGCAAGGGCTGGTCCCCTTTTCCGTGCTGTTCACCGCGTCATTCGTGCAGGACGGCCATGGCATGCTCCCACTGCTTTCCTACAGCATCAAAGACTCTATTCTTATCAAGGTATTTAATCTTGCCTTCGGGATTGCAGTAGGAGGGACGCTTTTCGCTTTGGGGTTATGACCTGGGAACATTGCCGGACCTTTGTCACAACCTTTGCCGATGTCATGAGTGTGTTTTTTACTCCGAAATCGCAGCCCTGCTGCTCAATCTGCGATCCTTATGCCGCATCTAGCTGCCATTATTCTCCGTGCAACTGAACACGGCCACTGTGATAAGACTCTTATGCTACGCAAGTTGGAACATCGTGGTTTTTTGGAAGTTCACTGATGGGACTGCTCTATAATTTTCCACTAGTCATCTGATTCTGTTTGTGGTTGTAATGGAGGCGATGGCAATACCCATTTTCTTCTCGCTCGAGAAGCTGATTCCGTTGACCGGAAAACAGGGAAACCAGAAGACATCTTGCCGATGAAAACAGATCTTTCGTTTCTACATATTTCTGCGTTCACGCTCCTGGGGATAGCTGTAATTGCCGGCTTCTATATGGGCCATGTTGTCCAGCGCATCCGCCTGCCGTCACTTATCGGCTATATGATTTTTGGCGTCATCCTTGGGCCGTCAATACTAAACCTTATCGACGAACCCATGAGTCAACGCCTGTCATTCTTGACAGAGATCGCCCTGGGGTTTGTCGCCTTCACAATTGGTTCGGAACTCAGCCTGTCGTCTTTAAAGCGACTCGGATCAGGTATTATCTCCGTTATTTTTGCAGCATGTTTCGGGGCCTTTTTTGTGGTTGTCGCCGCTGTATATCTCTTGACCCGCGATCTGCCCTTATCTATCATCTTTGGCGCAATGGCCCCGGCCAGCGCCCCGGCAGGCACTGTTGCCGTTATTCAGGAGTGTAAAGCCAAGGGGAGCCTGACAAAGGCCCTCTATGCAGTAGTCGGGTTTGACGATGGGCTGGGCATCATTATCTTCGGCTTCGCCGCCGCCCTGGCAAAGAGTCTCCTCATTGGAGAGGCTTCCGCTACCACTGCAAGCGTCCTCCAGACCCTGGGGACACCGATAGTGGAAATCGTCTTGAGTCTCGTAACGGGCGCAATTATCGGATTCGGGTTCTGCAGACTGGTCCTCAAGCTGCAAAAATCCCGAGATATCTTGATCATCCTTTTTGGCGCCGTGCTGCTGGCCACAGGGCTGTCAATACGTTGGCACCTGTCCTTGATCCTTACCAATATGATGGTTGGATTTGTGCTGGTAAACAGCAGGCGTGAAGCCCTGGTGCAACGCGTGACGGCTCCGCTGCTGGAAATCATGCCACTGGTCTTCTTGCTGTTCTTCTGTCTTGCCGGAGCCAACCTGAGGTTATCAGCCATTCCGGCCTTGGGAAGTCTCGGAGCAGTTTACATACTGGGGCGATCAGCGGGAAAAATCGGAGGCGTTCGTCTTGGGAGTTTATTTGGTCCGGTCGAGAAGAAGGTTAAGAAATATTTGGGCATAGGGATTCTTTCCCAGGCAGGCGTGGCAATCGGTCTGTCGCTGATTGCCAAATACGAGTTTGCCCAGCTCGACGCCCAGTACAACCTGCCCCACGCCTCTACAATCGGGGCTGCGGTGCTGACTACAATCACTACGACCTGTGTTTTCTTTGAGATCATTGGCCCGATTCTTACAAAGTTTGCTTTGAAAAAAGCAGGCGAAATACCGAATGAGGCATCATAGTGATGGGTGGGCGCAAGGGGGGATGCGAACGGTGTCGGCTGCGGGTAGATAATTAAGGCAACAAGAGGAGGCAACATGGTAAGGGTCAAAGACAAACGAACCCTCGGCAAGATTGCCGCTTTAGTGGAGCAAGTGGAACACCGCAAGGTCCCTGTGGTCCCCAAGCGAGCCACTGTCAGTGAAATCATCGACGCTTTTGCCGAGTCGGATCATTCGCGAATCTTGTACGTCGTGGATGACGAAGGGAGATTCAGAGGCGTCCTCTCCTTGGGAAATATGATCAGACACGTATTTTTCCATTACCACGATCCATCAATCGATTCTCGAAGTCTCGTAAGCATGTCTGTGTCAGAAACGGCCGGCGACTTCATGCAAAGGGAGCCGGTGTTTGCCATGGTTTCCGATAAAGTGGAAGATATACTCCAGCGCATGATCGACCACAACGTCAAAGAGATCCCCATCCTGGACGATGAGAGAAGGGTCGTGGCTGACGTCACCATCGTTGATCTTCTCAAGTATTATAAGGGCGTCAAGGGGGTAGATTTATCTTGATATTTTCCGAAAGAGCCACCTCAACTAAATTTCAGCAAGGAAAGATCAATCTTTTTAAAAATCTAAGCAGAAAAAATCATTTTCTAATTGTCTTCATTCCTCCCTGCCTGCCATCGCCACATACGGCATGCAGTTTACATGCTAGCATATCTGGCAATGGCGGGCAGGTTAACCCAATATGAGCGCAAGGTTGCGCCTGACGGCTTGAAAACATTACACTGCGTGTCCAGTATTCCAACATTCCGTTATTCCAATTGTGAGCGAAGCGAATTAAGTTCCTCACGTGAACAATTCCTTAAACGACAAAAATATCCGGCTTGCCCAATAATAAAGGAGCTGGATATTTTTTTGGGCTTTTCCCTTATCTTGTGCTAATAACCTGTTGTTGTTTGTATAATGACGTTTAAATATCATGTGCAAGTGTTGCCCCCACCCGCCTGCCTGCCACCCGCATGCCGTCGCCACGCACGGCATGCAGTTTATATGCTAGCATCTCTGGCAATGGCGGGCAGGTCGCCGGGCACAGCATACAGCGAGAATGCCAGGATGCGTGGCAATGGCGGGCAGGAACCCTCCCCCATCAAGAGGGCTGGGGCGGAGGTGAGCAATCCGGAGCATTTCCATGCTGTTTAGAACGATTACCAAAGAGAACTTCAAAAAGATGGTCGAGGGCCTCATGGAGGAAAATGAGGTCATCGGTCCGAAATCAAGAGATCGGGACAAGGAAGGGAACAAGATTTACAGGTTCTTGAAGCTCAATTGCTTTGATGAGCTTGAGATGGACTATACCCGATCTTATTCCTCGCCCAAGGACTATTTTTTGCCCTTCAAGGAAGACCTCGCTACCTATCGCTTGGAGAACAACGGTTGGGATCAAAAGATCCATTATACGATCCACCCAAGGATAATCATCGGAATGCGGGCGTGCGATATCAACGCCCTCTTGAAACTTGATCAGGTGATGTTAAAGAGTGCCTACCCTAACCCGTACTATTTTGCGCGAAGGCGAAATACCTTAATCATAGGACTAGATCATGAGCCTCTGGAAGATTGTTTTTGTCGGTCGATGAATACTGACACGGCCTCTCATGGTTTTGATCTATTTTTAACCGACATCGGGGATAGATATTTTGCAGCGATCAATTCCGATACTGCTTACATCGTCCTGAACCGATTCAATGCGCGGGAGGTCAGAGAAGAAGACCAACTCCGTTACAAGAAAGTAAAGAAGCAGATTGAGTCAAAGTTCAAAACGCAGGTTGACATAACAATCTTACCCGAATTGATGGACTTGGAATTTGAGTCAGAAGTCTGGAAAAAGTGGGGGGATAAATGCCTGAGCTGCGGTAGTTGTGCCATGGTATGTCCCACCTGCTATTGCTATGGTGTAGAAGAGGACATCGATCTGAGTTTTACCCAGGCTACGAAGAGAAGGTTTTTGTACTCTTGTAACCTTATTGATTTTGCTACCGTGGCCGGGGGATACAATTTTCGCCCGGATGCACATATTCGATTGAAGTATCGATATTATCATCAGTTCAGGGGATTTGAGGAAGCCTTTAATCAATCACTATGTGTGGGATGCAACCGGTGCGGCAAGGCGTGTCCGGCAGGGATCAGTCCCAAAGCGGTGATAGATGATTTAATCAAGACGGAGAAAGAATGAGTCCGAAGATTCCGCAACATGACATAAACCTGGAGCCTTTCATGTCGAGGCCTCCGGATTTTAACCGGAAATCTATCCTGATGCAGACAGAAAAGAGCTTCAAGTCCGAGATCTTCAATATTATCCCATTGACAGCTCGGGAGAAACTCTTTCACATAAAGATATGTGACGCCTACGAAAGAGAAAAATTTACCTTTCTCCCAGGCCAATTCGTGATGCTGGAACTACCTGGGTGCGGGGAGGTCCCTATATCGATTTCAAGCTCCATCTCGAACAAGGACTTCATTGAACTCTGTATACGAAAGGTTGGCAAGGTTACGGGGTTGCTCCACCGGTTAGAACCCGGTGCGATCGTTGGGATCAGAGGACCCTTTGGGACCCACTTCCCCATGCAAAAGATGGTAGGATGCAACATTCTTTTGATAGCTGGAGGGTTGGGTATCGTCCCACTTCGTTCCACCATATACTGGGCAAACGAGCATCGGTCCGATTACAAGGATATTACAATCCTGTATGGCGCTAAAGAGCCAGGGCAGATTTTGTTCGATTACCAATTTGAAGAATGGCACAAGATTTTTGACCTGAAAATCCTGACAATCGTCCAGAACCGTGCTGAGAATTGGGAGGGGAGGGTGGGGCTGATCACTGATTTGTTTGATGAGGTCCCCATTGATCCGGACAACACCTTTGCGATTGTATGCGGACCTCCGGTGATGTTTAAATTCGTGTTTGCCCACCTCACTAATGTAGGGATTTCCCGACAGCGGATGTTTCTATCCTTAGAGCGAAGGATGCATTGCGGCATGGGAAAGTGCTGCCGCTGCAATGTCGGTTCGATATTCACATGTCTGGATGGGCCGGTATTTGATTACTGGACAGTGATGAATCTTAAGGAAGCGATATAAGTTTTATGGAAAAGGATTATGAAATATCTAGGGATTACACTTGAAAGGCCGAAGATCGGGGTATTTGACTTTACCGGCTGCGAGGGATGCCAGCTCCAGATAGCGAATAAGGAAGAGACACTAACGGACCTGTTTGGCCTGGTAGAGGTAGTAAACTTTCGGGAGATCTCTTCTGAGAGGCGCAACGATTATGAGGTTGCCTTTGTTGAGGGGAGCATTACTACTGACAACGAAGTGGCGAGACTTAAAAAGATTCGTATACAGGCCAAGATCCTTGTAGCAATGGGGGCGTGTGCGTGCCTGGGTGGTGTGAACAACCTGAGGAGCCGTTTTCCTTTGCCGGATGTGGTAAAAGAGGTCTATGGAGGACATCCTGTAGATACCGGGCCGGTCAGGAAGGTGACAGAAGTGGTCCCTGTGGATATAGAGCTACCTGGATGTCCCATTTCAAAGCCTGAATTTGAGTGGGTAGTGCGCCATCTGGTACTCGGAATAGAACCCCAATTTCCCAAATACCCAGTTTGCGTTGAATGTAAACAGCGGCTCAATTCCTGTGTGCTTGATATGGGGATGATGTGCCTGGGGCCTATCACACGCGCTGGCTGTAATGCAGTGTGTCCCCGAAACCGGTTTGGTTGTTGGGGCTGCCGGGGTCCTTCGGACGAGGCGAATTTTAAGTCGCTTATGGAGATACTCGGGGAAAGAGGGTTTTCAGAGGAACATATTAGTGAGCGGATCAACTTCTTTAATGCGTTTAGCGGACTTTCGCAATGAATGTTAAGATAGGAAGGCCGATCAACATAGAGATTGATCATCTGAGCCGGGTGGAGGGGCATGGGGATATTAGGATACGGATCGAGAACGGAAAGCTGGTTGAGTGTACCTGGAAGGTAGTAGAGACTCCCAGATTTTTTGAGGTTATGTTCAAAGGGCTTTCTATTGAAATGGCGCCGCTCCTTGCGGCCCGGATCTGCGGCATATGTTCCATTTCACACGCCCTGGCCAGTGCCCGCGCCATAGAGCGGGCCTTGAAGATTGAGATTCCGGAACCGGCGCAAAAGGTAAGGCTCCTTGCCAAGCATGCCGAGACCCTGCAAAGCCATACGCTTCACCTCTTTTTTTTGGTGGCGCCCGATTTCCTTGATGTAGATAGTGTTATTCCGCTTATCCAAACGCATCCGCAGGTGGTAGAGACCGCGGCCCGAATCAAGGGATTCGCCAACAGGGCATCTGATCTCTTCGCAGGGAGAACCACACATCCAATGGTCATAAAGGTCGGCGGCTCGACACAGGTTCCGCGCAAAAGACAGTTAAAAGAATTGGTCAAAGACCTTGATGCAACTATTCCGTACTTATGGAAAGCTCTTGATCTTTTCAAGAGCTTTAGAATGCCTGATTTTGCAAGAGAGACAGAATTTGTCTCACTCAGGGGCACTGAAGAATATCCGTTCATCGGAGGGAATCTTGTATCAAGCGATGGTATCTGCAAAAAGGAAGACGAATATCGTGCCATGACTAACGAGTATGTCGTTGATTTCTCTACCTCAAAATTCAGCAGGCTGAGCCGGGAATCTTTTGCTGTCGGAGCCTTGGCAAGGTTTAACAACAACTATGATCTGTTGCACCCCAAGGCAAAAGAGACGGCTGAGGAACTGAATTTAAAATTGGGAGAGCATAATCCCTTCTTTTATAACCTGGCACAATTGGTGGAGTGCTTTCATGTTATGTATGAGTCAAAAGAGATAATCCTAAGTTTGATCGACTCAGCTATCTCTGAATTTGCAAGCCACTATAGGGTAAAGGGATGTGAGGGGGTGGGGGCTGTTGAGGCACCCCGGGGGATACTCTACCATTACTACCGGATAGGTGAAGATGGGAAAATTGAAAAGTCGGATTGCGTGATTCCTACCAGTCAGAACCACGTCAATATTTATTATGACCTCCATAAGCAGGTAGAGGAGTTAATAGGACAGGGGAAAGGGGAAGAAGAGATCAGGAACCTTTCTCAGATGCTGGTCAGGGCTTATGACCCGTGCATTTCCTGTTCGGTCCATTGAACTGTTACCTGTCGGGCAGGCACAAGCCTTCCGCGGGCAGGATAACCTTGAACCACAATATGTTGCACCACTTTTTCTCTTGACACACAACTCAATTACGGTTATAAGTCGGCCCACAAAAAAGCGCGTTCTTGTCCGCTACCCACAGTAAAGGAGGGAGTAACCAATGAAAGACACCCGAAATAAAATATTGTTGGCTGTTGATGGGTCCGACCAAGCCCTTGAGGCGGTACGCTATGTCAGCCAAGTTCTACCGCACCAACGAACCAAAGTCGTTCTTTTCCATGTCAAGACCGAAGCTCCTGAATCGTTTTTGGATTTGGAAAAAACAAAAGAGTTTGGGGCCAAGGCGACTGCAGCAAGAGCGTGGATGGCAGGGCGAGAAAGCGTCATGAAAAAATTCCTTGACAAGGCGCAGAAAATGCTTGTCAATAGCGGTTTTCCCAGTGCCGCAGTTACGGTTAATGCCCAATCGAAGAAAAAAGGCATTGCCAGAGATATTCTTCGGGAGTCACTCAAGGACTTTGGCGCTGTTGTGGTGGGACGCACTGGAACCAGCGGGGTGAAGGACTTCGTAATTGGAAGCGTGGCCAATAAATTGATCGGAAAGCTACATCACCTGCCCCTTGTTGTTGTTGAAGGAAGGCCTTCGCCCAAAAAAATCCTGGTGGCTTTTGACGGTTCTGAAGGAGCGCTGATGGCCGTAGATTGCGCTGGCTCGGTGTTGGTTGATCCTGACTGCGAAATAGCGCTCCGCCATATCATCAGGCCTCTTGACATTGAAAAGATAGGGCCAGACCAGCTCTTTGCTCCGAAAGACGAAGCAGAATGGCTGGAAACCATGAAGAGAGAAATTGATCCAGCCATGGAAGAAGCCAAAGATCGACTGATCAACGCGGGCTTTACCTCAAGCCGTGTTACCACCAAAATCATTTCCGGCAAAAGGAGCCGGGCCAAGGCGCTTGTAGAGGAAGCCAAGGAGGGTGGCTACGGCACCATTGTGATGGGCAGGCGGGGCCTTAGCGTTGTCCAGGAATTTTTCATGGGCCGTGTCACCAATAAGGTTCTTCATATGGCTGATAACATGGCAGTGTGGATTGTGAGTTGAAGAAGACATCTATCTTCGATACCCTCTGACGGCGCAGGGAGTTCAAAATAAGAAAAAATTAATCTATTAGCATCGCAGCGCTTTTTCACTAGTGTCCGTACTTTGTCCCTTTCCTTCACCTCAGCAGGGGTAGCTTCCCTATATAGTGCCTGACCGAAAACCCTGTGTTTTTCGGTCAGAAACACGAAATCCGTGGTCCAGACATGACTTACATGGGCAGCAGAATGATCCACGCATGTCGCGCCGGGGCAGGCCGAAACAAATTCTAAATTCGAATGCTCGAACGCTCAAGACGACCGAATACCAAGGCCTTTCTTTTGAACATTGGAAAATTTGATATTCGGATTTAATCCTTTCGAACCGGTCCCGGAAAACTTCGTTCTTGTGCCTCCGTTGGTAAATCAGTTGCCCGTTCGGCGTATTAACGAGAAGACTCGGGACATCTTCTATTCCCTGAATCGTATCGCACCGAAGAAAGATGAATCCCTATGAATGTTATCGTGGTGGGTTGCGGTCGTTATGGATCTCTTCTGGCCAATCAAGTGAGCTCCCGTGGACACAGCGTCGTGGTCATTGACCGGCAGGAGAATGCGCTTAAGGCGCTTTCAACGGAATTCAGCGGATTCACCATAACCGGGAATGCTGGTGAGGTGTCTGTCCTGCGCGCGGCCAAAATCGAGACCGCCGATTGTCTTTTATCCATGTGCAACGAAGACACTCTCAACTTGATGGTAACTCAAGTAGCCAAATATATCTTCGGCGTGCCCAAGGTCATCGCGCGGGTGTATGAACCTTCTTATGAATCCATGTTTCGTAAATTCGGCATTGAAATCATCAGCCCGATCCAACTGGCCCTTGAAGCCTTTCTCGATACTTTGGAACTGCAGACAGAATCATAAGATCAGGAGCAATGAAAATTATTCTCATAGGCGGAGGTAAAACAATCTATTTTCTAGCCAAGCATTTCATTGGCGAAGGCCATCATGTGACCATTATCAACCGAGATCCGGAGGAAAGTAAAACCTTGTCCCATCAACTCGATGCAACCGTACTGCTTGGAGACGGGAGCAATCCCGAGATGCTGGATCAGGCCGGAGCGGGCAGTGCAGACGTACTGCTCTGCCTGACATCACAGGATCATAACAATTTGGTGACCTGCCAGATTGCCAGTGAGGAGTTTGATGTTCCTCGAACGATTGCCTTGGTCAACAATCCTGAGAATGAGGAAATCTTCCGAAAACTGGGGGTCCCCCTGATCTTTTCATCGACCCGAGTCATAACAAGCCTTTTAGAGGAACAGACTGGTTTTATGGCCATAACCAACCTCATGGCTGTTGCCCAGGGCAAAGTCAATGTAACCGAGGTCCGTCTCCCAGAAAACGCCCCGGTGGCAGGCAAAAGCCTCCAGGAATTGAAACTGCCTGAGGGTTTCCTTCTTGCTACCATTATCCGAAACGGTGACGTCCTTGTGCCGAGAGGTTCCACGATCCTCCAGGCCCATGACCAGCTCATTCTGATCGGACAGGCGAAAAATTACACAGATGTCCTGAGGACATTGACCGGCGAGTAAACATCCATGAGGTATCCGGAATCTCTTCGCCAGCGCTATAAGGGCATCCTGGGCTATACAGGCGTAATCGCTTGCATTGTCGGTCTGCTCATCCTCTCACCGCTTCTTCTTCTTCCATTCTGCAACAATGAGATCGCCATTGCCTGGAGCTTTGTTTTGCCCGGGCTGCTCATGCTTTCTGCCGGCTGGGTACTTTCGCGCCTATTCTTACCCAGGAAGGCGTTCAACCTGACGTATCAGGAAGGATCTGTAATTGTTGTTCTTTCCTGGACAATGGCCATTTTGGCAGGAGCCTTCCCGTTCTTGATCAGCCTTGACCTTAGTTTGACACAGGCTGTTTTTGAATCTACAAGCGGGTGGACGACAACGGGACTCTCCGTTGTGGATGTAATGACCGCGCCACATCTGGTCCTCTTTTATCGCAGTGTGCTCCAATTTGCCGGAGGCGCCGGTTTTGCCATCATCATGCTAAGCGCCCTGGCCGGGCCTGCCGGCACAGCCCTCAGCGCGGCCGAGGGCCGGGAAGGCCGGCTTGTGCCAAATATCAAACGCTCAGCCAAACTCGTGGTTTCAATGTACATTTGCTATGCCGCGATGGGAATCATGGCTCTTCGTGCAGTCGATATGGAGTGGTTTGACGCCCTAAACCACTCCTTTACCGCTGTCTCGACCGGAGGCTTCTCGACACGATCCCAATCCATAGGCTACTGGAACAGTCCTGGTGTGGAGGCTGTAATCATTGTCTTGATGCTCCTGGGCTCCACAAATTTTCTGACCAGCTACATGCTCCTTAATCGCAAATTTAAGTTGCTTCTGCGAAACGGCGAGCTTCGCCTGGAATTCGTATTGTTGCTTTTGTCGCTCACCTTGGTCTTTTTCGCTGTAACGAAAAACCTTTACTCCATCCTTCATGAAGCCCTGCGCGCCACGAT
Source organism: Deltaproteobacteria bacterium (assembly GCA_016930875.1). Lineage (NCBI taxonomy): Bacteria > Pseudomonadati > Myxococcota > Myxococcia > Deltaproteobacteria bacterium. The sequence continues at coordinate 15,133 of JAFGFW010000008.1, forward strand.
CTTTCAGGTTGTTTCGGCGATGTCAACTACGGGATTCTCCACCGTCGAATATGATGAAAATTGGTGCGGCCTGGGCTGGATAGTCTTGATTGTGCTGATGCTTATCGGCGGCGGCACTGGCTCCACGGCCGGGGGTCTAAAACAATACCGGATCTATATATTATACCGGGGGTTGTTATGGGAGTTCAAACGACTGATTCTCCCCCAGAAGGCAGTAACCGATCCTGACGTCTGGCATGGTGAGCAGCAGGGATTTATCAGCGACGAGGACCTCCGCCACGCTGGTCTCTTTGTGTTTCTGTACTTGGCCATGTTCAGCTTTGGGGGTATGATTATATCCGCTTATGGTTATTCCTTGAAACAAGCCTTGTTTGAGTTTGCAAGCACGCTTGGCACAGTCGGTCTTTCAGCAGGAGTCACAACGGCAGACACCCCGCCAGGAATACTCTGGACCCAAATATTGGGCATGCTTTTGGGCCGGTTGGAATTTTTCACCATAATTATCGGCGCCATTAAACTGAGCCAGGATCTCCGTTCGATGGCGCCTAATTCCACACGTTTTTGAGTTGAAGGAGGTATTGTCAGGAACAGGCATCAGTGAATGGAAAGTTGAAATCAAACATTAAATAGATGGAAGAACTTAGATGAGGATATACATGATGAGTTGATATGATTTTAATCCTGAATATCCTGTCAATCCTGTCAAAAAAATCTCTTTGAAGGACCTGAATTGTTAGCCTTTTTACAAAACCGTCAATTTCAGCTATATGTGTGTTAAGATATTTAGATAGACTCTGAGAGGAAAAGACACAAAATGGGGGGGCAGTATGAAAGAACGAGATGTTGAAAAGCAGTTCAAGATTCTGGAGCAGGAGATCGCCTTGAATGGGGAGCAACTGGAAGCGCTCCGGCGTGACCAGCGGGCGGCGACAGATGCCATGCGCCTGGAAGTGGAAACGCTCCGGCGCTGTCTTGTACGTCTGTTTCCGGATTCTGATGAGTGCTTTGCCACAGTGCGGGCCGAGGTCGCAAAGGAAGTAGATCCGGAAGCGCTTTAGAGGGGCCAGATTAGACCGTTAATCATGAAATTCGTGTTTTTTCTGGCAGAAAACAAAAAAGACAACCACGAAAGCACGAAGACACGAAATTTCTCTGGGAATCTTTTCTTCGTGCTTTCCTGTCCTTCGTGTTTTGCGGCGTTCGCCTTGAAAACATCACGTGATAATTTTTTTTGGTTCTGGTATGTCCGGGCTAGGTGAGTCGAACATGTTTTTTCCGCGCAAGTCAAAGATATTTGATGAATTGCTTAAGCAATCGTTAATTGTTAAAGAAGTGGCTCACGTATTTCGCGACATCACGCGTGACTGGGAACAATTAGAACACGGTTCATCAGCGCTGCAGACACTGGAACGACAGGCCGACGAATTGGTCCACAGTATCACGGATGATATCGAAAAAACGTTCATTCTGCCGTTAGACAAAGAGGATATTGCCGTATTGACGGAGTCTTTGGATGATGTGGTGGACAACCTGGAAGAGGCGGTCAATCGTCTAAGTATCTATAGGATTTCTGAAAGCAACAACGCGCTAGGGGACTTTTCGGAACTAATTGAACAATCTGCCGTGTACATTCACAAGGGAATATCGATGATCAAAGAAGGTGGAATTGCCTCTGAAGACTTTGCTTCCTGTGGCAAGATGCTTCGCGATTTGGAAAGTCAAGGAGACATACTACACAGAAAAGTGTTGGAAGAGCTGATGGGCAACTGTTCCTCTTCTTTTGCTGATGGGAATGACTACCTCTCCATACTCAAATGGAAAGAGATCTTCCAAACTCTGGAGGACACGTTGGACAAATGTGACAATATTGGCAAACTCTTTGCGAGATTAAGGATCAAATATATATAGCGGCCATGGAGCCCGGATTCATCGTATTCGTATTTGCCATTGCTCTTTCTTATGTCTATGCCTTTGTCGGTGGCTTTACGGACGCGGCCAATGCCATTGCGACATCCGTTGGGTCCCGGGCGCTCTCTCCCCTGACCGCGGTCTTGATGGCCGGGGTCCTGGAGATCCTTGGCGCCTTGACCGGGACAGCAGTTGCCATGACTATCGGCAAGAGCATTGTGGCATTGGATTTGATTTCTCTCACCACGGTTGTTGCAGCCCTCATGGGGACAATGGCTTGGAGCCTGTTCACCTATTATCTGGGTATTCCGGTCAGCGAAACACACGGATTGGTTGGAGCTCTTGTCGGAGCAGCATTAGCGATGGCCGGGGCAGAGGTCATTCTCTGGGCGGGACTAGCAAAAGTCTTGATTGCGATTGTGGCCTCACCTTTGTTGGGTTTTGCAGGTGGGGCCGTGTTGATGTATATGATCAATTTCTGCTGCAGTTCCGGTCCTGCACGGAAAATGACCTTGGCGTTTAAGAATCTCCAGCGGTTTTCTGCCGCTTTTATGGCTTTCAGCCATGGCCGAAACGATGCCCAAAAACCCATGGGTATCCTGGTCATGGCGCTGGCGCTCCATTTCGGATGGAAAGATCCGGGCGTGCCCCTTTGGATTATTCTGAGTATCGGATTAACTGCCGGGCTCGGCGTGGCATATGGAGGATGGCGGATTATCAAAACTCTGGGCATGAAGCTTGCCCCATTGGCGCCTGAACAAGGTTTTGCAGCGGAAACCTCTGCGGCTTGCGGGTTGCAATTGGCCTCTGTCTTTGGTATTCCGGTTTCCACAACGCACATCATTACTTCATCCATTGTGGGCGCCGGAGTTGCTCGTCGATTTTCCAGTGTACGTTGGGGAGTTGCTTTTAGTATAGTGCTCTCCTGGGTCTTGACGCTTCCAGCGACTCTAGCCCTGGGCTGGCTTTTCAATAAAGCGCTTGGCATGATGTTTTTTTAGTTGATTTTAGTTCCGTAGTGGTCAGATTGCCTTTCAAGGGGACGTTCCTATGGTAAATAAACCCACCTATGAAGAACTTGAACGAAGGGTCAAGGAGTTGGAGAAAGAAGTTGCGATGCACAAGCAGACGGGAAAGAATCTTCACTCTGCGGGACCGGATGCTGAAAGCATCTTTCAGGCCCTCGTTCACCCAACATTCATCGTTGATCCCAAATACCAAATGCTGGCAGCCAACCGTGCCGTAATAAAGATGACGGGACTGTCGGAAGAGGAACTGCACGGGAAAAAATGTTACGAGATCTTTCATCACAGCGAGGCGCCTCCCGAAGGCTGTCTCATGAAGAAAATGCTGGCTTCCGGTCATCATGAGGCGGGCGAAATGGAAGTGGAAGCGCTTCACGGGACGTTTCTGGTTTCCTGCAGCCCGGTGTTTGACGACACAGGTAGTATTCAGCGGGTTATCCACATTGACACCGATGTCACCCAGAGAAAGAGGGCGGAGGAGGCGCTTCAGAAAGCTCGTGACGAGCTGGAACAACAGGTAAAGGAGCGTACTGCTGAACTGTGCACAGCAAACCTGCAACTGAATGCGGAACTGGAAGAGCACAAACAGGCAGAGGAAGCGCTGCGGGAGAGCGAGGCCGAAAAACGGGCGATTCTTGACGCCTCTATTGACATAATTCGCTGCGTTGATAAGGACATGAAAATCATTTGGGCCAATAGAACAACAATGATAGCAAACGGCCTCTTCCCGGAAGACGTTGTAGGCGAGTTCTGTTACAGAGTTTTCGTTGGCAGGGATACGCCGTGTGAAGGATGCCCCACGCTAAAGGCCTTGGAAACGGGTGAAATCGAAAGCGCTGTCATGCATAAGCCCACGTTCAAGGGGATACAAGAGGAAACTTTCTGGAATATTCACTGCGTGCCTCTAAAAAGCGAATCGGGTGACACTGAAAACTTTGTGCAGATCGCCAGAAATATCACCGAGCAAAAAAAAGCAGAAGACGCCCTGAGGAAGAGCGAGAAACGGCGCCATATGTTGTTTGACAAAAGCAACGACCCTCTGTTGGTTCATCACCTGAAACTAGAGGGTGTGCCTGGCAAATTCATACAAGTCAATGATGTCGCGTGCAAAAAATATGGCTACACAAAAGAAGAACTGTTAGAATTATCACCTTTAGACATCAGCGCACCTGAAATGCGGCAAAATACTGCCTTGCGAGTAAAAAGGTTGTTTGCTGAAGAAGATATCATGTTCGAAACAGAGCATGTAGCCAAAGACGGCCAAAGAATGTCCGTTGAGATCAGTTCTCATCTGTTTGATCTCGACGGACAGCCCACCGTGATATCCGCCGTACGAGATATCACCCCCCGAAAAAGGGCCGAGAAACGTGTCCGTTTTCTAACGCAAGAGCTGATAAAGGCACAGGAAAACGAGCGGCAAAGCCTTTCGCATAAATTGCACGACCTGGTGGGGCAAGACCTTTCTGCCCTAAAAATCAGCCTTGACACCCTTTTTGATGATCAGCCGGAAATCCCTCCTGGCACAAGCCAAAGAGTAGCCGATCTCTCCAGGATGTTTGAAGAAACGATTATGACTGTCCGGGATATGGCCTACAACCTGCGCCCTGTGGGGCTGAAAGAGGTCGGGCTGATTGAGACACTTCGCCAGTATTGCGAAGAGTTCTCCGCCAAACGCGGAGTAGCGGTTGATTTCTCTTGCGCCGGCATGGAGAGTTTAGAACTCGACTCTGATACCAGGATTACCCTGTACCGGCTGGTTCAAGAAGGACTAAACAATGTGAAGAAACATGCTGATGCCAGCCATGTGAGCATCAGGTTGGTGGCCTCTTTCCCCCACATTCTTCTTCGCATTAAAGACAATGGCAAAGGTTTTGACGTGAAAAATCGAATGGTGGCAGCAGAAAATGAGAGGCGCATGGGGATTCGGACCATGGAAGAAAGGGTGATGCTGGTTGGCGGAATGATGAAGATCGAATCCCGCCTCGCGCACGGCACAAAAATTCTCATTGAGGTTCCTTGCAAGAAGAAAAAATGACGGCCAACAAGAAAACCATCTTGATTATTGACGACCATCCTCTTTTCAGAGAAGGCATTAAGTCCCTTATATTACGCGACCGCAGGTTCGAAGTGGTCGGGGAAGCGGGAAACGGACGTGAAGGGCTCAGAATGGCCAGGAAACTCAAGCCGGACCTGGTGCTGATGGATATATCCCTGCCTGATAGAAATGGCATTGAGCTCACCAGAGAGATACGAGGCCTTTTGTCAGAAACACGTATCATGATTGTCAGCATGCACTCCAAGATCAATCACCTAACCAATGCATTTCAGGCTGGGGCCACCGGGTATGTGGTGAAAGAATCGGCCGCTGACAGGCTTTTGCAGGGGCTTGAGGCAGTATCAAAAGGCGAATATTTCCTGAACACTTCCCTCTCGCATAAGGTGCTGAAAAAGTTAACGGAACCCTCTGGGAAGGAGGCGAAGATCACAGATGAAAGATATGCAGCCCTGACTCCCCGTGAACAACAGGTCATGCGACTGCTGGCCGAGGGGCTTCCGACCAAAGAGATTGCCGAGAAGCTTTTCATAAGCCCCAAAACCGTCGAGAACCACCGGGCCAACATTATGAACAAGCTTGCCCTTCACAGCGCCATGGAACTGGTGCGGTATGCGGCCAGGCTCGGCCTGATCGATGTTGACCTCTGGAAGGGCTAAGCCGGACAAAAAAATGAACATCGAACATCGAACGTCCAATCGCTCGACCTTGAGGCTCTCGACAGGCATCGAATGTTGAATGGGAAAACACGCGGCGCAAGCGCCTGCGCCGCGCGGAGGAAACAGAAGAACTAATTAAGATTTTCGTTACGAGTATCAAAACGGCCGTTCGACAGGCCGTTCGACAGGCTCACGGTCCCGAGCCAAGTCGAGGGACTC
>JAFGFW010000009.1 GCA_016930875.1 Deltaproteobacteria bacterium
GAAGTTAAAAAATCTTTTCAGACTCCTGCTAAATATATTCGGTTTAGTCTTGAGGATTAACGGGCGATGAACGAAGTCGTATTCCCAATGTTCGCTGTTGCTTTCTGCCCCTGTTTCGCGCTTTTTTGCGCCATTTTTTAACAGTAATGGGTTACTGTGAGGTGTAATGACCAAAGAGCAAATAATAATTCAAATCACATCTGCCGCGGAGAAGGCGAAACTGGATCCGGCGATTGTGTATGGGGTCTGCGTTAAGGAATCCTCACTCGATCCTATGGCGGTCCGGTTTGAAGAAAATTATCGTTGGCTGTTTCACCCTGACCTGATTCGTCCTACCTTTTGTTCACTCGACACAGAGAAATGCCTTCAAAAGTTCTCCTTCGGGCTTATGCAGGTCATGGGCGCCACTTTTCGTGAGTTGGGATTCCGGGGCTGGCTGACTTCGATCCCTCAAGATATAGGGGTGCAGCTCGAGTACGGATGTAAATACCTCCAACAAAAAATCAAGAAGTACGGCAGAGATGAAGGCATCTTGGCTTACAACGCGGGATCCCCAAGGAAGAGCAAGGTTCCTGGGAAGAAATACGTCAACGATTCATATCTTAGTGAAGTGCTGGAATACGCACGAGAATACATTTCGAGAGAGGCAGGTGGTCATGAATGAGGTAACCGGGTTTGTGAAAGAAAACTGGGATACAATTCTGTTTTTGGCCGGTGCTGTGGAAGTTTTTCTCGGCGCCTTACCGAACAATCTGTTCAGATATAAATCATTTATTCTGAAGCTCTGCGCTTTTCTGAATCAGTTCGAGCTGAAAGGGGGGGAATTATGAAACAAAGTTTTCGATTTTTGACCGGCTTGTATTCGGTGGTTCTGGTGTTTCTTTTGGCGTGCTTCGTATTCTTTCCGTTCTCCGGCTGCTCCACGATCCAAATTGCCCCGACCGATGGGCTTGGTGTCTGTGATCAGATACCGGAGGGAGAGACTTCAACAATTTGTGAGATTTCGGTCAGGGTCGGCCAAAAGCCTGAAACGGTGGCTGGTGTCTTGAAAGTAACCAATTTAGCGCTCCTGGCCGAAGATGTTTATACCGCCCAACAGGCACTTGATTTTATAGAGGATGTTGAGACCCGTTTGAACGAGGCGAAAACTGCCGGGAATGGGGTGAGTTATGTGTCGGCTATTGATTACGTTCGAAACCGATTTTTAGCCCTTCCTGCAAAAGTCCAGGCCTTTTTGGTTGTGGTCTCTGATTTTACGGAGGTCGATATCGGGAGTGATAAATTTCTAACGAACTACGATATCGATCTCTTGCTGGAGCATCTGGATAAACAGAGGGCTATTGTCGCCCCGTTTCTGGTCACTTAGGTAGGAAAGTGACTGACGAGGGTGTTTCGCTACCTTAGCTGGCCCTGATGCCCTTCGGGGTGTCAGGGTTGTTTTTATGACGGCTTGGATAAAAAAGAGGCGTAGAAGATGGCGGCACATATTCAATGGTTGCCTGATGATCTCAAGGTGGGCGTCATCCGGATTGCTGATGAGGGATTTCGGTATCGGGAAGATCCTTATCTATTTGCGTGCTTTGTAACCATTGACGAAGATGGTCTAGCCGAATTTTCCGGGGCTACAGGGGGCTGCCAGAGACGCCTCATGTCTGAGAGGAGGAAGATCATGGCGGAGGTCAAGGCCCTGGGTGCGAAGCGGTACAAATGGGAGAGGCTTGACGAGGGTGGCCGAATAAGGGTTGTCGAAGGAAACATCAAATAAGGGGGACCTTTGTCTGATACTAAGTGAAAGGAGCGTCAATGGCGTTGATTAAAGGCTTGGAACTTGCCGCTAAAGAAGCTGGACTTTACCTCCAATTAAAGAAAAAAAGCCCGTCTGCGGCTGATTTGTTCCTAAAAGACATCAGGAAGCGTCGGGAGACAGAAAAGGAGCGTTCGGCAAATATTGTCGAACTGTGTCGTCAGGAGGTTTCTGATCTGAGTAAGGGGCTTCCTGATAACCGTGGGGTCCATGCTTTTTCAATGGGCTGCTTGGATGGCTATTTCCACCTGGGTGAATATCTCGCCGATGGAAGGGCATTTCTCTGGAAAGATTCCGTGCTGATAACTCCGAGCAGGACGGGAGGTTACCGGTTCTTCGTTTACAAATGTGATCGGCAGGATCTGGATGTGCTTAAACAGTTTCAGAGGCTCGGAGTGATCTATTCACTTGTCCAGATTCCGGGGTTGGAGAAAGAGACGAAGTCCCGAGAGATCGCCTACGACCTCGAAAAGGTTTTTGATCCGGCTTCCTATTCGGATACATACAAGCGAAAGAAGCGGATCAGGCTGCCTTTTGTTTATCTGGAAAAGAATAGCATTACCATGGAGCCGGTCTCAGAGGCGAACCTGGCGGAATGCCGGGCCCTGCATGACAAATGGGTTGAGTTCAAGCTGTCTGACGAAAAGACCTACCAGATAATGTTCCCGCGGGCACGATACTATTACTGTACGAAAAAGGTTATCGATGGCTTCCCTCCTCCGATCAGTGATCATCTTTGTTATGAGGGGTTCACCTTCAGGGCTGGCGGCGGCGAGCTGGCCGCGGTGAATATCATGTCCATAGAGCATGGGCAGGCGTTTGGTCTGGCCATGTACGGGAAGACCTGGGAGCAGGAATATAGTCGGCTGATGGGCGCTACGGATCTTTGGTATTGGAAGAAATTTCTGGATGAGGGGATCAAATATTACAATGCAGGGATGACGGTAAATAGCACCCACAAGGCGTTTAAGACGCATTATCCGTATTTTGTTGTCGAGTTTTTTGCATATAGCCGCATTCAGGATTGATCAGGTTTTCTTGCGGGCATTTGCCACAGTAAGTAATTACTGGCTTTTGTGCCCACAACATGGTAAAATTAAAGCTGAACTTTACAAATTGAATCTTACAAAATTCCAGGAGGGGTTGAGGTGAAGAGTTTACGTCGAGGAAATATCCTTTTTGCTGTCTACTTTATCGTTTTTTCGTTGTTCATCCTGCTGCTCTTCACTTCGACCAATGCAAGAGCAGATCTGACCAATTACACCGTTCCATACCTTGCTTGTGACGATGCAACCTGGTGGGCGGGGATTGATCTTTATAATGGGAGTACCAAGGCGACCTCTGTGACGATTTTGTGGCAGGACGCCATCGGCAGGACTATCAAAACACTTACGATCGAGATTGCCGCCTTTGGCCATTACCAATTGGGCACCGGACAATTGAAAAATACCATGACGTTGAGGGTTACAGCGGACAGCACTTTATCGATTACGGCTTTTCAAGGTTCGCTTGACTCGACCGGCAAAATAATGGGGATCACGGCACTGCCGATCGTCAGGGAGACAGCCTTAAAAAACTGATTCGCCCCACGAGCGAGAAGGCTCCTTACAGTTACCAAACTCTTTCGTGGGGCAGCAAGACGGATGTAAACAGGTCGCCGTTTTGGGTGTATGGCGGGCGACTTGAGTGTTCCAAATTATGGGTTGATTACTGGAAGATTGTCGAGCTGGTGGCTCAGGCTGTCTATTACGCTTTTCCGGATAGGGTCGACCGGCGGCTGAGTATCGGCGATGCCACTTGCACTGATGGCATGTGCCCGGATCATCCGGAGGGTTCTCACGGCCCTTGGCCGGTGAACAAGCTCGATCTCAACTATTACACTTTCGGACCGAACAACACGACCCAGTACCGACCCGGTGGCGCCGGTGATCCGGAGAATGTCGTTACTGATCTCTGGAATCTCCCTGGCGGTTTTTTCGGGATTGAGGATCTCAAAACAGACGTATTCGATTGGGAACGGAATTATGCTTGCTGGCGGATGATCCGGGAGGCTTTTCCAGCAGCTCGTATCATGATTAGCAA
>JAFGFW010000010.1 GCA_016930875.1 Deltaproteobacteria bacterium
GCCGACTTCGCCCGCCTGCGGGCCACAGCCTCCGGGCTCTCCGCCATAGGCTCCGGCCCGCAGGCGGGCGGAGAGCCCCGAGTGGCTGCGACGGCTGAATGAGATTTGGGCTTTCAGCCTCTCCGAGCTTTGAACTTCGAACTTATCTTCCCAATTTCTGATCGCTTTTGTCGCTTCTATTCCATCCATCCGGGGCATCTGAATGTCCATGAGGATCAGGTCAAAATCCTGGGGAGACGAGGTGTATTTATCAAATGCCTCCTGGCCGTTATTGGCCAAGTCTACTCGATACCCCGCCTTAGTCAACATCATCTTTGCCAGTTTCTGGTTTACGGGATTGTCTTCCGCCAGGAGGATGCGCACAGAATGCTTCTTGTCCTCACGAACCGAATACTGAGTGGCGATCGGGGCCCGTTCTGATCCGTCCTTTCCTTTGAGCTTGCCGACTTCGTCAGGGCGGCTACGACGGCTGAATGAGCTTGCCGACTTCGCCGGAGTGGCTACGAGCTCTCCGCCGAAGGCTCCGGCCCGCAGGCGGACGGCTGAATGAGCTTCCAGCTTCTGTTCCCTTTCTCCCATCACTCTTTCCAACATCTGAAACAGCTTGTCTCTGCGAATCGGCTTGGCCAGGAAACCATCAAATCCTGCCTCTTCACACGTTTGGGCATCTCTTTCCATCAGGGAAGATACAGCAATCAGTTTGAGATCGGAGAAGGCGTGCTTGGTATTGCGAATCCGTTTTGCCACTTCGTAGCCACTCACGCCTGGCATCTGGATATCTGAGATGCAGAGGTCAAACGGACTGTCGTTCTCCACCGCCTTTTGTAAATCTGATATGACTTCGTTGCCACTCCCAAGGGAAACCACATCCATGCCCATAGACTTCAGCATATGCGTCAGTATATCAAGGTTGGTCTGATTATCATCAATGACAAGGACCTTCTTGCCGGAAAGACTGACAGGTGCGATCGCCATGGCTTCTTTGTCATCAGCTTTTCCAAGCCATGCGGTGAAGTGAAAGATGCTGCCAGGACCACCGATTTTAGATTTTGGATTTTGGATCTGGGTATCTTCTTTAAATCCGCAATCAGCCGGGCTTTCTGCCCAGACATCGCCATGTATGAGATTTGCTATCTGTTTGCAAATAGATAGACCCAGACCGGTGCCGCCATATCTTCTCGTGGTTGAACCGTCTGCCTGCTGAAAAGGCATAAAAATGGTGGACAAGTCATGTTCCGGGACGCCGATGCCGGTATCCCGGACAGTGGCATGCAGTTTTACCCGGTCAACCTCTTCGGCTTCAAGATCAAACCAGAGTTCAATCTCTCCAGACTCGGTAAACTTGGAGGCATTGCCCATCAGATTGCTTAGCACCTGTCGCAACCGTGCTGGGTCTCCTTTTACGCGTGAAGGGAGATTGTCTCCGATATGGCACAGGATCTCTATGGGTTTTGATTGGATCTTTGGACGGATAAGTTCACAAACATCATAAGCAAGAAGTTCGGGATCAAAGTCAACTGCCTCAAGATGGAGTTTCCCGGCCTCGATCTTTGAAAAATCGAGGATATCGTTGATCAGAGAAAGCAGGGCCTCGCCACTCCTCTTGATCATGTTGACATAATCGATCTGAGTTTCGTCCAAATCCGTGTCAAGGAGCATCTCGGTAAAACCTATGACCGGATTCATGGGATTGCGTATCTCGTGGCTCATGTTGGCGAGGAATTCACTCTTGGCCTTGTCGGCCTTCCTGGCTTCGTCAGCCATAGCATTGGCCCTGGCAGTTTCCTCTTCAAGGTGTCTGTTGACTTCCAACACTTTCCGGTTCGAAGCCTCGGCATCCTCTTTGGCTTTCTTGAGCGCCTCTTCGGCCTGCTTGCGATTTATTATCTCCATTTCCAGCTTCTTGACATTATCGGCAAGGGCTGATTGCAATTTGAGAACTCGCTCGCCGGCTTTTACTCGTGCATGCAACTCATCATTATCAAAAGGCTTTGTGATGTAGTCATTGGCACCTGCCTCCAGGCCCCAAACGATGCCTTGTTTGCCTCCAAGGGCCGTAAGGAGGATCACATACTTCGGAGCATTCTCGTCATGTTGACGAATCCTGCGACAGAGTTCCACCCCATCGATTTCCGGCATCATCCAATCAAGAATCAGGAGATCGGGAGAATCCGGGGCGCTTATGAGTTCCCACGCCTCATCGCCGTCGCAAGCAGCGACTACTTCGTATCCCCACTTGACCAGAGCGGCTTGGAGCACGCGGCGAGAGGTATTGTCATCTTCAGCAATCAATACTCTCATGGGTCTATTCCTTTATTCGTATATTCGTAACAGTTCAGCCCCTGTTGTCATTTCGAACGAATGTGCCCGCCCTGGCGCGACATGAGAATAATAACCGATGCTATTTCAGCTGTCGTCCGCCTCAGATAACGCCATATGTCATCTTAACGATACCATATGTCGTTATCTCACTTGTGCCATCTGTCAACTGGCCACAAGATGTGGCACGGGTCGCCAGATGGCACAAGCCCAGGCGGACTATGGCGAAGTCGGCATAAGAACCCGGTCTGGGCCAGGGAGAAATCTTGATCGGGAAATATGCAATTCCAAGCCAAAAGATTTTTCCCTCCGGTCGAAATGACAGAAAAAGGACGATGGGATAAAGAATTTCAAAACTCGAGTATGGATTAAGCAAGATTCCTGCCAGAATCATCTGGAGGGAGGGCGTAGTTATAGCTAATAAGATTCAATAGTTAGGTGAGCAATCCCGGGGTGCCGGGTCAGGCGAGCGTAGGAGAATTTGGCGGAAAGCCTGTCAATCTGTCAGAACTGTGACACCGAGAAGACGGAACAGTCACGTTTTGATTCTTTTGCCTTGTCGTGTTACACGGGTGTTATCATGAAGGAACTTGAGCGAGTTAGTCCTTTGCGGCGATGGTTGGACTCATGCCGTGTCTATGCTGATCGCAGGGTCCTGTCCCTGCTGTTTTTCGGGCTCTCCAGCGGGCTGCCACTGGCGCTTACCTTCGGGACGCTTAGTCTCTGGCTGGCCGAAGTGGGGGTGAATAAGACCACTATCGGTCTCTTTGCCCTCATGGGCACACCCTATACCTTTAAGTTCCTTTGGGCGCCCCTGGTGGACCGGATGCCTTTACCACTTTTGACCCGGTGGTTGGGGCGCAGGCGCGGTTGGGCTGTTGTCACGCAACTGGCTCTCATGGCCACTATCGCCGGCCTGGGCGCTACGAATCCGGTAGCCCACCCCGGAGTTACTGCCCTTTTTGCCTTTGCGGTGGCCTTCTGGTCTGCCACTCAGGACATCGTGATAGACGCGTATCGGGTTGAGATCCTGGAAGAGCGCCAGTTTGGCGCCGGAGCGGCCACAATTGTGCTCGGGTACCGCATCGGCATGCTGGTGTCCGGGGCGGGGGCGCTCTACCTGGCCACCTATGTGGGCTGGTTTGCCACTTACGGGATCATGGCCGCCTTTATGACAGTGGGGATCGTTACGGTTCTGGTCAACCCGGAGCCGAAGGTTCAGAATAGCCGCGAGTCCGTGGAGCAGGAGAAACGGATTTGCGCCTATCTTGAGGTCAGGCCTCACCTTAAGGGAAAGAAGGCCAGGACCCTTGCCTGGATCTATGGCGCTGTGGTCAGCCCCTTTGCCGAGTTCATAGGTCGTCGCGGCTGGATGTTGGTTCTGTTGTTTATCCTGCTCTACAAGTTCGGCGACGCCCTGGCCGGGGTGATGGGCAATCCCTTCTACGTAGAACTCGGCTTTACCAAGATCCAGATTGCCAACATCAGTAAGATCTTTGGCCTGGCTGCCACCATCATCGGGGGCGTTATCGGCGGCATCATGGTCAATCGCATGGGTATCCTGAAAAGCCTTATTGTGTGCGGCATCCTTCAGATGCTCTCAAATCTCATGTTCGCCGTTCTGGCCGTGGTGGGAAACGACCCTTTCGTGCTGAGTCTTACCATTGCCATAGAAAACCTTAGCGGCGGCATGGGCACAGCGGCTTTTGTTGCATACCTTTCCAGTCTGTGCAATATCGCCTATACGGCCACGCAGTATGCCCTGCTTACATCGTTTATGGCCTTCGGCCGCACGCTGCTCTCCTCTTCAGGCGGGTGGCTGGCCGATCACATGGCCTGGGTAAGCTTTTTCATTGTCACCACGGGCGCGGCCATCCCCGGCCTGATCCTGCTCGTGTGGATTACCAGGCGGTTCCCCGGGTTTTCCCCAACAAGGTCGTAAAGCCTTATGCAAAAGGATTTCGGATGGTCAGGTTATCGATGCGAAAACCGTCCTGTAGGTCTTCCGAAAGGACATAGGAACAGCCAGCAGTCTTTGCAGCTTCTAGAATGAGGGCATCCCGGAATGGGAGCGCATGCTTCCGAGTGAAAACGCGCCCTTCGGGCTCAAACAGTTGACATCGCTTATCTTCCGCTTCGCCGAGCTTTGTTGACAAAAAACGTTTTAATGACTGCTCAAAGGTATTTTTTGTTTGGACAACACTCTGTTTTAATATGATAAATAGGCATTTACGATACTTGAAAACAAAAAGGCTTCACAACCTCTACTTGTTGGGTTTCTCAGTAGTCATTGGCATCTTGGCTGCCACCGGGGCTCTGTTTTTTCGCAGTCTGATCGAAATCTTCCAAAATCTTTTCTGGGCATCAGGAACGACCTTTTTTGAGAGAGTGGTTCATTCCCCCTGGTGGCTTAGGATCCTGGTTCCTGTTTCCGGTGGGTTAGTTGCCGGCACTGTCATCACTTTTTTCGTCCCCGAAGCAAAGGGGCCGGGCGTGCCGGAAGTTATCTTGTCCGTGGCGACTCGGCAAAGCACAATTCGCCATCGAGTGACCTTTTTGAAGGCCCTGGTAACCAGCCTGCTTATCGGCAGTGGAGCTTCTGTGGGCCGAGAAGATCCAATCGTCCAAATTGGGGCTTCGGTTGGCTCGTCGCTGGCGCAGCTTTTCCGCCTCAATCCGGATCTTCGCCGTGTTTGCCTGGCGTCAGGAGCGGCGGCAGGCATCGCAGCTACCTTCAATGCCCCCATTGCAGGGACGCTGTTTGCCGTTGAAATCATTCTGCTGGATATCGAGATTGTTCATATAAGCAATATCATTATTTCTTCGATTGTGGCCTCAGTGCTTTCGAGAATTTTCTGGGGGGCGTTTCCGGCGTTCAAAGCGGGGGCCTTTCAATTGACCCATTATTGGGAACTCACTGTTTATCTCATCCTAGGACTCTTGGCCGGGTTCGTTGCCATAGGCTTTATTCGTCTCATTTACACCACGGATAGCCTCTTTGGCCGGCTGCAAATCCCCGAGTGGATAAAACCGGCCATTGGTGGCTTGTTATTAGGGGTGATGGCGCTGAAACTCCCGCATGTTCTCGGTGTCGGTTATGAAACAGTCAATTCAGCCCTTGACCACTCCCTGGCCTTAAAGACGGCCATCCTGTTGTTATTCGCTAAAATGCTCGCTACTTCTCTTTCCATTGGTTCTGGAATGAGTGGTGGGATCTTTGCCCCGTCTTTGGTCTTGGGAGCAACCTTGGGGACCGCAGTGGGTCTGGGCACGGACCAACTGATGCCCGATCTTGCGTTGAATCCCGGCAACTATGCCCTGGCAGGTATGGGCGCTGTCGTGGCCGGGACGACCTTGGCCCCGATGACCGCCATCCTGACCATTTTTGAACTCACATACAATTATCATATCATTCTTCCCCTTATGGTGTCATGCATTACGAGCACAATCATTGTCAGGCTCTTCTTCGGGTATTCTGCCTACGAGATGAAGCTCCTGAAACAGGGAATAAATATCGTGCGGGGGCATGATGTGGGCATTCTCCGAAAGCTCCTCGCCAAGGATTTCATGATCAAGACATTTGAAACAGTGCGCGATACGAGTCCCCTTGTAAGCCTTGTTGATCGTGTTATTCAATCTCCCTATCCGCATTTTGTTGTCTTGGACAAAAAAAAAGAGCTTGTAGGCATCCTCTCGCTTAGAGACATCAAGACATCTCTTGTCCATGTTGAGGACTTGAAAGAAGTGACGATTGCGACTGATCTTATGACCAAAGAGGTGATCACTCTGTCGGCTGAAGACAATTTAGAAAAGGCCCTTCATCTGTTTGAGAAGCATCGCATTTCTTTCCTGCCCATTACAGATCCGGGCAATCCAAAAGAGGTTTTGGGAATCTTGAAAAAAGATGATCTTTTGCGGGCCTATGATGAAAGGGTTTTGAAGGACAGGATACTCTCTGCCTCACCGAAGTAGCTAATGAGCTGAAATACCCGTTTGTGCCTGTTGATTCATTGAATATGAGGTGATAGCATGGCGATCAAACTTAAAGCCTTAAGGAAAAGCCATGGAAGACGACATTGTTGCTGCGTTGACCCAGGAGGTCAGAGAAGAGGTTATTGAAAATTACCTCTATGAACGACGATTGATAGAGGAGCAAATTAACTATGTTGATGAATTGGCCGAACACGTCGTCCACTTGGAGGAGAAGCTTTACAGGCGCTTTGCCCGCATATATGAGTACTTGTCAGAGCCGGGGTTCATCAATGAATTCGTTCGCCTAATCGGCATGAAAGAGGCCCTGTTTGAGGCCCGCTTTCGGAAAGATCCGAATTACCGAACAGGGCTCCGGGTCATCAAAGTCCACGGCCTGACCTACCGGGCAAAATTCAAGAAGCTCTTTGTGGAATCGTATCGCAGGCTTTTGAACTGGAACAGCGACTATAAAGAGGCCTATGAAAACCTGGCAGAGGAATCCAGGGCGGTTAACAAGAACCTGAAAAAATTCGAACAAGACCACGACCTGCTTACGATCCTCAACTTCCTGAAGAACATGGATGTTGAAGGAATCGAACGAAAACACTTTCTGGGTGACGGTTTCACCCCTGAAGAGACGGCATCCGTAGAAGATGCCCTGCGTTTCAAACCGATCCGTATGGAGCGATTCAATCTCATTGTCCCGCCGCATCTCCCCGAACCCAATGCGATTCAGAGTGAACTCAATGCCCTGGCGGATCGTGTCTATGACCCGTCCAGTGACAGGATGAAGGCGCTGATCAGATAAGTTATGAGTATTGCAGTGGCGCTGCCGGTGAGAATTGAAAAGCCTTTGCCGTTTAAGGCGTTTTGGTAAAGCGGGTAAATTCGTATTCGAATTTCCGACCGGTCAAAGAGACCTATTCCGTTGGCCCCTGCGTTTATGGTGACCGCGCAGGTCAGATCTTCTGGGAGAGTATGGCTACGAAGCGTTTGATGGGGTGTCTGAATTTTACCCTGGGATCGTAGGGATCCTCAGGACTACAGAATTTCTTTGACATGTGCTCTATGCATTGAGACGTCTTGATGTACGGAAAGTCGAGCATCAACGGTTTCTTTCTTTCCTCAGTCATACGCAGGTTTTCTTTGTCGTACGGTATGCATCCAAGGTATTCGGGCTTTATGCGAAAGCGGTCTTCGTTTGAGTTTACGTTCTCGTCCGCAGTCTTTTCGATAGTGTCATAGAGCTTGACGCCCTGTCCAAGATCGTTCACCTGATTTATCACCAGCATGGGCGAGAAGGTCCATTGGGGTGTGTAGTCGGGGAGCCTCTCTTCCAGCCTCTCTTCGATTTCCTTAAAGCGGGCAAAGCTGGCCTTTGCGCATGCATAGCCGCTGATCAGGTCTTGCGGCGTGGTGATGATCACTGTGCGATCCACCCCAAGGGCGAAATCGAGCACTGTGCGGGCAATTCCGGCGCCAAGATCAAAAACGGCAAAGTCATAGCCTTCACTCGTTTTTTTGAAGTGCCTGATAAACTTTACCTTCTGGGCGTGGTAGAGGTTTGCCAGTTTGAACTCGCCGTATGTTCCGCATATGAGATCGAAGTTGAATTTCGTAGGAACAATCAGATCGTCCATCTGGCGGTCCTTCTGCAGAAAATCGAGTAGGTGGTGTTCGGGGAAGATGCCAAGCTTGTTGGAAATATCAGCGCTGCCCAGATCCGTATCAATAAGGAGAACCTTTGCGCCGGTCTTGGCCAGGGCATACGCGAGGTTGATGGAAAAATGCGTCTTTCCGACACCCCCTTTGTTGGAAATGATGGAAATAGAGAGAGCCCTTTTCTCGTCGTCCTGTTGTCCTTTGGCCTGTGCCGTCTCAAGGGCGTCTTTGCCTTTTTCGGCAGCGTGGCGCGCAGGTTGACTATAGGCCTGTTTCAAGGCGGCAGAAATTGCGCTCCTTGTGGCAGCCGCCGGACGAATCTTGCAGCCGGTGAGGAGTTCGAGACTCCTAATGGCAATAGGCTCCTCCGGAGAGGCCATTGCAACCAGAAGGGTGTCATTGACAAGGCGGATAGGCAATGCCTGCCGCCTCATAGCCACGTCAGGATCAATGAGAGCGGCGGCGGCGGGTTCAATATGGGCAGACAGAGGATCCACAAAGGGTATTTTCAGTTTTTCCGCAATTTCCTTTGCGGCCTGCGTTTCAGTGTCGGGTCGAGAGGGGAAGGGGCATATCTTTGGAGACCCGTGGGGTAGTCCGCCCTGTACGTTCGGGGCCTCCATTGCCTCCCCGGCTTGCAGGTGTTCTCTATTCTCCTTCACGGATCGATCTCCTGTGGTTCAAATTCAATACTGCATTTTACACTAGCATGAATCATGCCGTATTGATGCATCCAGGTGATTTTCCAATTCACCAATGATTACAGCTTTTACCTCTTGAAATGTCTGTACGGGGGATTTGGCAAGATCTGATTCGCCGTGTGGCAATGTGTCAAATTGTTGACCCTAATGTGGATGCTGCTTTTTCGGGAGGCTGAAAGCGAATGAAGAGCCTTCTTCCAATTCACTTTGGACCCAGACCATGCCGCCGTGGCCATGGATGATGTGCTTTACGATAGAGAGCCCGAGACCGGTGCCCGCCATCTCTGCCGAACGATTCTTGTTCACACGATAGAAGCGTTCAAAAACGCGATCGAGGTCTTCTTTGGGAATGCCAAGGCCAGTGTCCTTGACCGTAACGTGGATTTCGTCGCCGACATCGCTTGCAGAGACCGTGATCGAACCGCCTTTTGGCGTATATTTGACAGCGTTATCCAGAAGGTTAATCAGCGTCTGACCTATTTGGTCCCTGTCGGCCCATACCATGGTTTTCTCGGGTACGGACTCGGTATGGATGGCTATGTGTTTTGCATCCGCATGGGGTTTTAC
The DNA here is from genome assembly GCA_016930875.1 of Deltaproteobacteria bacterium. Lineage (NCBI taxonomy): Bacteria > Pseudomonadati > Myxococcota > Myxococcia > Deltaproteobacteria bacterium. The sequence goes on from JAFGFW010000010.1 coordinate 9,222, forward strand.
CACCAACATGGAGCCATCCAGGACTTCCCGCAGGCTGTTTTCCTTCTTGAGAACGGGGCTGCTTCCGGATTCGATCCTGGTCAGGGCTAGAAGGTCGTCCACGAGCGCAGAGAGCCGGTTTGCATGTTTTAAGATGATTTGAGCAAAAGAGCTTGCCTTTGACACATCTTCAAGGTCCCCTTCGCACAAGGTTTCCGCATAACCCTTTATGGAGGTGAGGGGCGTTCGGAGTTCGTGGGAAACATTGGCAACAAAGTCTTTGCGCACCTTCTCTATGCGTTTCAAGTCCGTAATATCGTGAAAGACCGCCACTGCCCCTTCTGTTCTGTCATGAGGCATCAGACGAGCAATGGTGACATCAAGAATCCTGTCTGCTTCGGGGGTGGCGACTGAAAGCTCCATCTTGCAAGTTTCACCTCTTTTAAGGACCTGGGTAAATCCGTCTTGAAGCTCAGCGCTTCTGATTACCTCCACCGGGGCTTTCCCGATCACACCGGCGGACTTTCGGAGCCAGTCCTCGAGGACGTTATTGGTCAAGATAACTTTGCATTGGGCGTCCACCACCATGACTCCGTCTGACATGCCCCGAAGAATGGTCTTGAGGGTCTCTTTCTCCTGTGTAATCTCGCCAACTCTGTTGCTGATTTCCGAGGCCATGAGATTGATGGAACGGCCTAGAGCCCCCAGTTCGCCTTTGGCGCCGGCGTACACCTTGACTGCAAAGTTTCCTTTGGAAATGTCCTGTGCCGCACGGGTGATTTCTTCTACAGGCTGCGACAGTTTCCTGGAGGCCACAATGCTCAATATCAAGATCAGTGCCGTACAGAGCACAAAGGCCGTAATAAGGCTATATTCGGTCTTGCGCATCAAGCTGTTAATATGGGTTAGAGGCACCGCCACCCTGACAACGCCCAGGAATTCTCCCTGTGGCGCCACCTTTACTGCCAGATACATCATGTCCATCTTAAGGGTGGCGCTATAGCGGATCGCCACTCCATGTAATGTCTTGAAAGCCGCTATGAATTCGGGGCGCGTGGAATGATTTTCAATGTTTATCAGGTCGTCCGGGGGTATTCCGGTATCTCCCAAGACGGCGCCGTGGCTGTCTATAAAGGTAATGCGTTCATTGATGTCTCTACCTATGTTTTTGATCAGAGAGTCGATTTCATAGGAAATGCGGCGGTTTCCAGCCTCTTTTTCGATGATGGCCTTGATCAGCAGGGGTTCCTTGAGAAGGCGAGCTTCTATCTGATGCAGCAGGCGATCCTTAAGATGGTAGGCAATATATCTTTCTGCGGCAAGAAAGGGTATGAGTACAATTAGGAAATACGATAAAAAAAGTTTCCACTTGAATTTCATGGCATTTCTGCTTTGATCATGTATCCGATTCCCCGCACGGTTACAATGATCTTTTCGTGGTCTCCCAGTTTGCGGCGGAGGCGCTGGATATGGGTATCCACTGTGCGTTCGTACCCCTCAAAACTGTATCCCCAGACATTGTTCAAAAGCGTTTCCCTTGATCTCACACGGCCCTTGTTGAGCAATAGCTCGCGAAGAAGATTGAATTCGGTAAGGGTCAATTCAATGTTCTTCCCACCCGTTGTTACTTTGTGGGCATCGATGTCCAGAGTCAGTTCCGCATGCTTCAAGACCTTTGGTTCTACTTCCGGGCCCCTCAGTCGTCTCAAGACTCCCTTGATCCTCAGTGTAAGCTCACGGGTGCTGAAGGGTTTTACAATGTAGTCGTCAGCCCCCAATTCCAGACCCACGACGCGGTCTACCTCTTCCCCTTTTGCAGTGACCATGACGACAGGGATCTTTTGCGTAGTTTTTTTTCGTTTAAGGATTTTGCACAGTTCCGTGCCGTCCATATCCGGAAGCATGAGGTCAAGCACAATGAGGTCAGGAAGCTGCTTTTCTATGGCTTTGAAAGCCATGACCCCGTTATGGGCAATCATAACGTCAAATCCTGCTGCCTTCACGTGGTGGGCGATCAGGCCGGCGATATTTTCCTCGTCTTCTACAATGAGAATAGTCTCTTTGCTCATCCCGTCTTGGCGCCTGGCTTTTCAAGAAGAGATTTATGTTTAATGACCCTGCCTTCCACCATATAGACCACGTCTTCACAGATGTTGGTTGACTGGTCGGCAACCCTCTCAAGGTTATGGGCAATGACGGTAAAATGGACGCCCTGCGCGATAAAAGAAGGATCTTCGGTCATATGCTCCAGGATGTCACAGACAAGGCGAACATAGACCTCGTCTGCCTCATCGTCCCTGTCACAAACCGATTCCGCCAACTTGACGTCGCGGTTAACAAATGCGTTCATGCTGTCTCGAAGCATTTCTTCGGAGATTCTAGCCAGCTTATTGACGCCCATGGGTTTCATGATCAAGGGCTCTTCAATGAGAAGAAGAGTCCTTTCGGCTATGTTGACAGCTTGATCTCCAATACGTTCCAGACCCAGATTGATCTTCATGGCCATGGTGATGAAACGAAGGTCAATGGCCATAGGCTGTTTAAGGGCGAGCAACTTGAGGCATTGTTGATCAATGAGAATCTCCATGGCATTAATCTCATCGTCATTTTCTATGATGCCCGACGCCAAGATACCATCCCTGGTGTTATGGGCGCGAAGAGCGTTTTCAAGGGCCTCTTCAACCATGGATGCCATTTTGAGAAGATTGATCTTGAGGTCAGCCAGTTCTCTATGAAGCGATGACGTCATAATTGCTCCCAAGTCTTAGCAAGTGCCACTAACCAAATCGTCCAGTTATATAGTCTTCCGTTTGTTGCAGTCTCGGTTTCGTGAACATGATATCCGTATTACCCACCTCAATGAGCCTTCCCATATAAAAAAAAGCGGTTACGTTTGAGATTCTGGCAGCCTGCTGCATGTTGTGGGTCACGATGATGATGGTGTAGCTCTTCTTCAATTCACGTATGAGTTCCTCTATCTTTTGCGTGGCAATGGGATCAAGGGCTGAGGCCGGTTCATCCATGAGCACAACCTCGGGCTCAATGGCCAGTGCCCTGGCAATGCACAAACGCTGCTGCTGGCCGCCTGAAAGACTCAGGGCGGATTCATTGAGTCGATTCTTGACCTCCTCCCATATGGCAGCCGCCTTAAGGCTTGCTTCAACTCTGGCCTGAAGTTCTCCCCGGTTCTTGATACCCTTTATCCTGAGGCCGTAGGCCACATCATTGAATATGGTTTTGGGAAACGGATTCGGCTTTTGAAAAACCATGCCCACTCGTTTTCTGATTTCTACCACATCCACATTCGGGCCGTAAATATCTTCTCCATCCAGAAGGACCTGGCCTTCCACGCGAGCGGCCGGGATGATGTCGTTCATACGGTTTAATGACCTTAGAAACGTGCTCTTGCCGCAGCCCGACGGCCCGATAAGGGCCGTGACCCTATTCTTCGTGAATTCAAGAGTGATGTCTTCAAGGGCCTTGAAGGCGCCATAATGGAATGTCATGTTCTTAGTAGCCATCTTTATGTTGTTTGGCATTTCAGTTATTAATTCTCAATATCATGAACTTAAGGACAATTCTCCCCCTTTTCCAAAGGGGGGCAGGAGGGATTTTCTGGAACTGCTTAAAATCCCCCTAAATTCCCCTTTACAAAAGGGGGACTTTGTAGCGCCAGATTCTTAAGTTAATGACGTTGCATTGATCCTAGTAAATTTGCCTTTTCCGCATTTCGCTTCGTATGATTATAGCCACAAGGTTGACACCGAGTACCAGCGCAATAAGAACTAAGGCTGTGCCATATTGAAGATGTCTTGTCTCCTCAATGTGCGTGCCGGCCGTGGCCAGCACATAGATGTGATAAGGAAGGGCCATTACCTCGTCAAATACAGAAGAGGGAAGCTTGCTCGTATAAAAAGCCGCTGCAGTGAACATTATGGGGGCTGTCTCTCCGGCTGCTCTTCCGATGCCTAGTATGGAACCTGTCAAGATTCCGGGCAGTGCCGCGGGAAGAACCACTTTGTAGATAGTCTGCCACTTGGTGCCGCCAAGGGCAAGAGAGGCCTCTCTGTATGTTTGTGGAACGGCCTTTAAGGCTTCCTCAGAGGCGCCGATAATTACCGGGAGTATTAAAAATCCGAGCGTAAGCGAACCGGACAGTATTGAAGAACCAAACCCTAAGAAGACCACAAAAAGCCCCAGGCCGAAAAGCCCGAATACAACCGATGGCACGCCCGCAAGATTGTTGATGCCAAGTCTTATTGTCCTGACCATCTTGCCTTCCGTGGCGTATTCATTAAGATAGATCGCAGAGGCCAGCCCAAGTGGAAAAGCGACCAGGATGGCCCCCGCGGTCAAATAGAAGGTGCCCACAATGGCGGGGAATATACCACCCTTGGTCATGGCGTCCGTTGGGGATTGTGTCAGGAAGGTCCAGTTGATGGCCGTTAGCCCGTTGATGAAGACAAAGCCCAGCATGATCGCCAGGGCCAGGCATATGATGACAGCCGACGACCTGATGATGAAAAAGGCTATTGCCTCAACCAGCTTCCTCTTTTTTCTAAAGTCCATGTTAGAGCGTCGCTGTCCCCACCTGTTTATATTTATGAGATATGTAGTCTGCAATCAAGTTGAAACCAAGGGTCATGAAGAAAAGGACTATGCCGGTTGCAAACAGGGCGTAATAGTGATCGCTTCTAAAGGGGGCCTCCCCCATCTCGGCCGCGATGCTGGCCGGCATGGGGCGCACCGAATCAAATATGCTTTCAGGAAGTGCGGCAGCGCCCCCTGCAACCATCAAGACCACCATCGTTTCACCGATGGCCCTGGACATGCCAAGGATAACGGCCGTGCAGGCGCCCGATAATGATGCGGGTAAAACTACCCTGCTGATGGTCTCCCACTGCGTTGCCCCTAGGGCTAACGACGCCTCCCGCAGCTCCCGCCTCACTGCGTTGAGGGCATCTTCGGTGAGGCTGGAAATAGTCGGCACCGCCATCATGGCCAGCATTATTGACGCATTCACGATATTAAGGCCGGTCGGGATGTCGAAGACCTTTTGAAGAAAAGGGGCCATGACCACCATGCCGAAGAACCCGATCACTACCGAGGGAAGGGCGGCAAGGAGTTCGACCACCGGTTTTAATATTTCTTTTGCTCTCGGTCTTGCAATCTCCGAGATATAGATCGCTGAAAGGACCCCGAGTGGTACCGCAATCATGGATGCGACTGCTGTAACTATCAGGGAGCCGACAATGAGCGATAGAATGCCGAAATCGGCCGGTTCATCTGTCGGGTACCACAATTGCCCGAACACAAAGTCACCGACCGACACCGACTTGAAGATTGGGATGCCTTCCCTGAAAAGAAACGCCACAATCAAAGCAAGGACAATGATCGAAATAGTGGCAAGAAAGAGAAACCACTTCTCTATGAGATATTCTCGAATGCGGCGTTTCTGGGCCCTATTCATAACACCTGTCCGGGGCAATTACTGATAGAAGAGTCACTCTTTTTTGGCTTTGAGCTATTAGTTAGTGCCCATCCATAAATAGCAGTTTTTTGCTTCGGCGCTGGCGAAAAGCTGGGGGCCTCATTCCACCGATGGGCTCAAGA
>JAFGFW010000011.1 GCA_016930875.1 Deltaproteobacteria bacterium
TTTAACCTGCCATGTCTATAAGTTCTTTGGGAAGGATTTTGGCAAATACCATCGGGGCAATGGCATCCAATCCAAGGCCTACCTTGTAAATGTGAGAAGTATTCTTTCCACGTTGAATGCTTTTGTAGAAGGGAACAAGGAGAATATTTCATGAAAGCCAGCTCCGGGGAAATCGGCTCTCAACCTATTCCATCAATTTCTTACTGTTGAGTGGTGGCTCAAACAGATGAACAAACCGCTCTCGTATCTTGTGGTCGATTTTTCTTGACGTACTACTTTCCATCTTTGTATATTCAATCCATCCCAAAGCGAATTCTTGTCAATATCAGTAGAAGAGGTTCCCCATTGGAGCATTGAAGTTCTGATCAATGTGCAAGAAAACAAAGACGAACAAAGAAGGAAGAAAAACCCCAGGAGCAACCCGTGCCATTCGAGACAGTTAATCATCTCCAGGTTTATTATGAGGTTCATGGTGAAGGTGAAGTCATTATCCTCATGCACCATGGTTTTGGCTGCACCAAGATTTGGAACAACATCTATCCGTCCTTTGTAGCTGAAGGTTACAGAGTAGTAATATTTGACCGCCGGGGCTTTGGGCGATCGGAACGGGGGAATGATTTTCTGGATTTTTATGAAAGTGGTCGTTATCGGCCGGAAAGCGTGGAAGAGCTTCGGATAATAAAAGAAAGATTGGGCATCAAAGAATGCCATTTAGTTGGACAGTGCGAAGGCGGTGTCGTGGGGGTTGACTATTCCATTAAATATCCCCAGGAGGTTAAAACCCTGACTGTTGCCAGCACCCAATGTTATAGCGAGGTTCCCATGACTGAGCTCAACAGGGCCCGGCTTGTAAACAAATTTGCTGATCTGGAACCCTGGCTGAAGGCCAAGTTGATTGATTGGCACGGGGCGGCGGCAGAGAGTAATTATAATCAATTTGCCAAGCATGGCGGCGCTTACGGATCAAACCATTTTGATCTACGGCCTATCCTGCCATTGGTGTACTGCCCTACCCTGGTGCTCTATCCCGATCGCAGCTCCATCTTTGACGTGGAACAATCAACTACTTTTTACCGACACCTTCCACGGGGCGAGTTGGCTATCTTCCCCAAATGCGGCCACAACACCTATGAGCAACGACCGGAGGATTATACCCGCACCGTCCTGGACTTTCTCAGGAGAACCAAAAAAGGAGAACAGGACCAAATGGCCCGCCCGGCCATGACCTGTTTAGCCTGATAGGAGCAGACCTACCCCTTCCCGTTTCGCCCAGTATTTTCAGGGTGTCCTTCGTCCCGGCGCCCTGCCTCCACTCCCAGGCCAGCCATTCCCTCAAGGGAGCCATTTTGAGAGCAAAAAGAAGCTTTGGTTTTTTATTGTATTATTGCAAGACCTGATCCCGCATCTCTGTTTATTTGAGCAGCTTTGCCGTCACTTCCTCCAGGCTCTCCCTCCTGACCCCCACAGGGTAGAAAGCAACCAGGATGACACCAATGAAGCTGGGCACGGAGAAGAGTAGGAAGAACTGACTGAAGCTGAAGCCCGCCATCTGGATGATCCCGCCAAGGATCGGTCCTGTAATTGACCCGACCCTTCCGATAGCGTATGCTGAACCAAGACCCAGCGAACGAATGCGGGTGGGATAGATTTCACCGGCTACCACATGGAGGGCTGCAGGGATGGAGACCAGAAATATACCTGACGCTGCTCCTGCGATATACAGAACCAGATCGGACGTTACCGCACTGAACAAAAGGAGCGAGAGGCCTCCGAGAAAGAAGCTCAGGCAAAGCCCGGGCTTCCGGCCAAAGGCATCCATCAGGCAGCCCAGGAGATAACCACCCACAAAAGCCCCAAGGGACTGCACAATTCCGAAGCTGTAACTTTTGACAAGAGAAAAACCGGAGTTGGCAAGAAGTGTCGGCAGCCAGGTCGAAAGCCCGTACAGGGCGAGCATGCTGAAAAGGTAGGTGCCCCAGACAAGGATAGTCATGACCCTCAACCCCGGCCGGAACACCTCCCGGAGCCCGGCAGCAAAAACCGGATCGGCCTGTGTGAAGGCGTCCGGTCTCCACACACGCGGCTCGATCCCGGCCAATTTCTCAATTCTCTGTATTTCCCGAATTGCGTCGGCATAGCGCTTCTTCATAACAAAAAAACGCACCGATTCAGGCAGGTAGGCCCGCAGCGCCGGAAGGAGGAAGATTGGCAGGATCCCAATGAGAAGCACCATTCGCCACCCGAAATGGGGCACCAGCCCCATGGCAATGAGGCCGGCCAACGTCCATCCGATGGTGAAGGATCCCCCTGAAAACGTGAGAAATCTTGCCCGCACCCCGGCAGGAGCGAATTCTGATACGAGGGTTATCGTTAAGGGTATTACTCCGCCGATGCCGATACCGGAAAGAAAGCGAAGCAGACAGAAAACTTCGAAGTTCGGAGCGAAGTAAGCGGCACTGTTGAAAACCGAAAAAACAACGACGACAATCATGATTGACTTCTTCCGCCCGATCCGGTCGGAAACCAGTCCGAAACCCGCAGCACCGACCATGAGGCCAAGAAACCCATAGGAGATCATTGTCCCGGCTTCGACCGGAGTCAGCTGCCACTCCCTGAGTGCCAACGGCACGATGTAGGCGATGATCTGCGAATTGTATCCTGCAAAGATAGTGACCAAACTGGCCAGGATGAGGAGTCGTCTGTGGAAGCGGTTGAATTTCAGTCCGTCGAGCCAATCAAAGACCGAAGTGGTGGCGTTCGTGTTCATGCATCCTTACAGGAGTTGGTTGCAAATCGATTCTCATTAACGTGAAATGCGTCCGGTTGTCAACCCTTCGACTCCCCGGTATAAGTGCCGGGACTTGCCTTTGGCCTGAGCTTGGGTCGAAGGCTCAGGGTTGACCCTGAGGGACGCTTTCCGTCCCCGCCTTGAAAGGAGGGGCTTAGCGCCGTCGAATGGGTCAAGACAACTCAGACTACGAAGAGGCACATCAAATTGCAGATGCCAAGATCAACGAATCTGTCCATGCATTGAACTCGATCTCATGCGGCCCGTCGAAGACGCCTCTGGTCACCTGGCTGTTCTTTCCCGAAGCCATTTGGCGTGGAAACATCTTGGCAATCTTTAAGTAGTATAGGATTGTGATCGTTGCCAAAAATGGCATCATCTTTTATGCTATTGTTTTCAACCTTGATTAAGGGAAAAAGGAGGAGACCTGATGATAGACACTATTCACAACACGAGACACAGGCCGATGCCTCTTGAGGGGATAAAGATAGTGGAATATGGGGTCTTCCATGCTGGCCCTGGAGCCAGTTCAATCCTCGGCGACTTGGGGGCCGATGTAGTGAAGATAGAGTCAGGGTTAGGCGATCCAGAGCGTTACTGGACTAGGTTGGGACGGATTGACATGTCCTTCACGGATGGGGAGAACCTTTATTTTCAGATATCAAATCGGAACAAAAAGGGGATTTATCTCGATATTGAAAAAGAGAATGGACGTGAGATTTTCCATCGTCTGATTAAAGAGGCAGATGTTTTTCTCACAAACCTACGCCAAAGCACAAAAGCCAAATTGGGCATTGATTATAACAGCCTGCACCCGGTGAATCCTAAGATCATCCACGCCAATGTCTCAGGATACGGACCCGAGGGCCCGATGAAGGATCTTGGCGCTTTCGATCCTCTTGGTCTCGCCCGCTCAGGATTAATGTTTGTGACCGGCGCGTCAGAGCCTGCCTTACTACATGGGGGGGTTATTGACCAGGCAACGGCCATCGCGACAAGCCATGCTATTTTGACCGCTCTTCTTGTCCGAGAACGGTCTGGAATAGGTCAAGAAGTACATGTCTCCCTTTATGGAACAGGGCTTTGGCTGATGTATCCCAATATGATGTTGTCCAATGTTTTATCGCTTGGTCCGATGGATATTTCACCTAACCGCTACGACCACTCTCCCCTACGCAACTTTTTCCGTTGCAAGGACGAAAAATGGGTCATGGCTACACATCATCCCGAAGAGAAATACTGGCCTCTCTTCTGTAAAGCTACCGGCCAAACCACCCTTCTTGACGACCCTCGGTTTAAGGATAACTCGGGAAGGGAGGATCACTGTGCCGAGTTGGTCGCCATTTTTGACAAGGTTTTTGCAACGAAGACACGAGACGAATGGGTAGAGACATTGCTCAAAGAAAAACTGATGGTTTGCCCTGTTCTAAACATCAATGAAATCAAGAATGATCCTCAGGCCCAGGTCAATGGATATATGGTTAATTTTAAGGACCGCCTCCTTGGTGATGTGACGATCCCTGGCTATCCCATACACTTTAGTGCCAATCAAGCAGGCACCCGGAGTTTTGCCCCGACTTTGGGAGAACACACTGATCTGGTCATGCGCCAGATAGGCTACACGGATCAGGAAATCCAGGAACTGAAAAAGGAAGGGGTGATTAAATAGTGGAACGAAGAGTTGTAGCAATAAAAATGAGAGTTCCTCTCTCGGAAATGCGTGTAATAAAATAATGGGTGCCTTTTTTATTTCCACACTTCAACCAACTAATTTTCAATCCTCACATACTATTCCAATCGGAGATGAATAGGCGCAACAAAGAACCCTGTTTTTTGACTCTTTCTTAAAGTATCGGTTGACCAATTTTCATAAAATATGTATTATCCAAACAACAATCCACAGGGTGGGGATGAAAATATTTTTTCATTTTCAGCAGTGAAAAAAATTAATCGGTGCTGGGTCAATTTTCAATAAAAGTTTATTCCGACGCAGCAACATTAAAATGGTTGCTGATTGTTCTTCATCCTGGTACCTGAAGGAAA
>JAFGFW010000012.1 GCA_016930875.1 Deltaproteobacteria bacterium
ATGGGAGGGTGCACATTGAATAGCTGTCTACGAATATCTTCAATTGAAACACAGGACCATTTTAGAGACCAAAAGCTTCAAGTGGTTGTAGATTTGAGTTTATCCGGAGCGCGTACAAGCAATTTCATAAGTACTCCAATGTATGGTGGATTGTCCGCCGTTGAATCTGCTGTTCGCGAAATGATAGCAGCAGGTGTGCTGGTAGTGCGGCGTGCAGAATGGAAATGAATGCAGGCGTAAGTTACAAGATTGCTACAGTAAGGGTTCGCGCAAAAATAAGTTCGCAGAGTTGGCGCTCAAATTTGGTTCGGATTTCGCCGATCCGATTGAGCAAAACCGCAGGAATAGCGAGCTATTTCGAGAAGTTTGGTAATGAGGCATCGGTCAAAGATGGGCTGAAGCTGAGATGCCGAAATGTGAAGTTGTTTTTGCGCGAGCCCTAAGTGTCTATCACAAAAGCAGAACTCATCTGATCGGCAATGCATAAGCGACAATCCGCCTTGTTCATTCCCCATTAGGATTCCCTTACCTTCACAATTCCCCAACGTCTTGATAAATCCCCGCCTTGCTGATAGAAGTCCTCACAGTGCCGATGTTTCCTATCGCCAAATGAGACCTTTAATAAAATTCAGTGTTGTCTCTGTAAAGCTGGTGCAAGGCACACTGTGTTTTGACAACCCATGTTTTTTGACACCAATATCTGACTGATACATCTACAGCTCCTTTTTGGTTTCCAAATGGGAGTTGGTGTGATATCTACAATAAAATCATGGGCTAAGGATTAAAGTGGTTGGCAAGTTATCTGTGTTTTCGCCTGCCTGAGTTGACCCACTATATCTGGTGTTTTGACTTTTCGAGTTGACGTTTCCAAGAGCTTGGGTTTACAGAAGTGGTACGATAAGAAGGCCAAGAAATAATCCGTCCTACAAGGAGGCAAACATGTCAAAACCAGAAGAAGTGTATCAGTGCCAAACTGTCAACTGCGGTTATCTTTACGACCCGGACCGAGGAGATAAAAAGGGGAAGGTTGACAAGGGAACTTTGTTCAAAGACCTACAGGACGAGTGGCACTGCCCTATCTGCGGTCCAACGAAGAAGTCCTTCAGACCATGCGCTGGCCCAGGTTCTGTGAAAGAGGAAGCAGTCTGATATGTCATCTTTTTAATCAATACTGCTTATGTTTTGGGTTTTAAGTATCGCAAGCGCCATCATGGTACACCTAACCCAAACAATTTCCAAAAAATAAAATAGCCAGATGTTGCCTTGATTTTAGCCAAAACATAGTGGCGAAGTTATCTATGATTTTGCCTGTTCGGCTTGAGATAATTAATCCTGGCGCGTTCTTTCTCAGACCCTGCCAAGGGCATTGGCTGCTGATGCAGGTTTTCTATACCCACATGTAACCGTTCCAAGACTCATTTAAGGGGCAAATTTGGTGCTCACTGCAAACGAAGTAGAGCAAATCCGATCGGGATCTTATACTTTGGCGGAACTCTCGCCGTTTGAATATATCTACGATATGAAATTCGGCACGCGATACACCAAGAATGAAATTAACGACGTTCTTCAATTAGCTGGTTCCGAACACACTCTCACCTCCACAGATGTCGATGCCCTTCAAGTTGACGAACAGTTCACGATTTCGAAAAAAACGCTAGTGGCTCTCGGGGCGCGACTTTTTGCCGCATCCCCAACCAGTAATGATGCAACGAAGTTTGCGACTCTAGTCTTGCTTTGGGGTTACGCCTCACAGGGATATGGATCCTATCGAGTCAAGCGAATCGTTGAGAATAGATCATTACAATTGGCGTCCAACACTATCAATTCTTTCCATGCAATAACGAAGCACAACCTCAAGGATGGCTATGGATACTGGTGCGGAGAAAACCATATTCGAGGACTGGGTGAATCATTCTTCTCAAAGATTCTCTATTTTCTTGCGAAAGTAGTTTCTTCAGAGCACCCGATAGCGTTGATCAAGGATGCTACAACCTCGCAGAGTGCGGCGAGTTTGTTCGGAATCGAAATTCTGGTCGAACGAAATCTGACCAGCTACCTTCAATACGTGAAGGCCATTAACCTCGCTGCTGAGGCCACGCAGATGACCCCGGAGAGAGTCGAGGAGATTCTTTTTTCGGCTGCACCGGGACAATGTCAGCGAAACACGACCAGCGAATCCACTCTTTCTTGTGGGTTTGGCTTTTCTGAGGCATTCCAGCATGATTACAGCCCTCCTGTATTCACAAATGATGATTACGTGGAATCTGGCCTTGACGCGCGAGGGGGCTACAGGATCATGCTGGTTGGAGACGGAAAACCAGAATGTGGTGCTCTACGACCGATGGCTTATAGCCCGGAAACAAGACCTTTGCTGAATGGTTTTTTTAGTCAACAACGCACGACCGTTATCAGAGAAGCGAATGAAGAGGCCAATCGTTGCAGCCAAGGAACGCCGACGTATGTCATGACCACCGGATATGGACCAGTGTCAGTGACTGCGACCATGAACCTTTACAATGTGCCGGGAGAACAGGCGATTCGGCTAAAAGACTACTGGAGCCTATACAAACGAGCCCTGTTTAATATCCTTTCAATGTCTGGAAATGCAAAAAAGATCTTCATCGTCTACTATGCAGCCGTATCGAGACGTGATTTCCGCGAAGGAGTTTTTAAAATACTCCAAGAATTTGCTGGCGATCGAAACGCTCAAATTGATAGACAGCTCTACGTTTGTATGTATGGCGCTAGGCGACACCCTTCTGATAGATGGGAAAATCTCTGCAGGATTTTCGACAGTCTTGCAGCAAGCGATCTGCAATCGATCAGACAAATACAGCATGACTGGCAGGAGGCCCATGAAGGACTATCTGCCTTCTTTAGATGGTGTTGGAATGGCGTACATATCTAATAAAGATCTTGGGAAAATAATCGCACTCGGGAGGGTGCATGGTCAAGGCGAAGATCATGCTGCGATGCTGATTGATGAGATGGGTAAGACCATGAGCCACGTCACATTGCCTCTTCAGGATTGGGTGATATATGTTGTCAAGCTTTCAGATCAAGACTTACTCGCTCTGATAAGAGGTATTGTTCTTTTGCACCACAGTTCGAAATTTAAGGGGGGATCGACAGCATGCGAAATCTGGATATATCGCGAGATTCAGAAACGTGACCTAGACCCGCAATTTGAGCTTGCAGACTGGATAAGAACAATGAGTTTCAATCCTTATGTTCCTTTTGGCACCCACAATCGCCCCAGATCAAAGGTTGAATACGAAAAGTTGTACAAGCAAATATTTGAACGCGATTTTTACTCGTCCAGACCCTAGCTAATTAGAAACAGCTTCGCTTTTTCTATGTCTACATATTGTGGCTGTTCCAAATCCATCTAAACTGACAATGTCTGCAATAACACCGCATTCCAGAAAAAACATAGATTTCAGCATCCTGCATCCAGAGGATCAGGATTCTCCGGGTATAACTCTCATTTGTAGATCTTCATCCGAAAACCAAATTCCCCCGACACAACTTTCTGTCATCCATCTACACTGTGAGACCGCTCTCGCATAGCTTTGATGTCGTGTCGATATCCGCATTCCACATTGGGTTGAGGAATGGAGACGCTGGTAACAAAGTAAGTTGACAAAGGAAAGCGTAAACGCGAAATAGATCCCATGCCAAGACAGGCCCGCCTTGACGCCCGCCCGCATCGCCTGAGCCTCGCCATGGCGGGCAGGCACCCGGTGTCCTGCATCACATCATGATCCGTGGAATCGAGCGTCGAAAGATATTCATAAGTGAAGGCAAGGGGTCTTTTCTGCTCTTGGCCTGCCTTTGCCGGCACGGCAGACAGAGCAGTCAGCCTGGCGTGGGGTTCTCGATCGAAAGGGGGAAAGCCATTGCCCGCGAAAATGGGTTGCAATTAATCGAATAAAGTTTTGTTACTTTTTTACCAGAGTCCCCATTCTTCATTCTTTCTTTCAGCGTCCCCATTCTCGAATATTTTGACGTAATTCCAAATATATACTATCACATACATCCACTCGATATTAACCTTCGAGTTTTCTTGGAATTACCTATTGACCACCTTACCGGAGTCCGGTATAATGGTTATAAATCTCTGAAGGTTTCAAATGGCTATTCGAAATTTTAAGAACAAAGTAACGGAAGACATAAATTACGGTAGAGCCACCAGAGAGTCTTTCCGAACCCTTCCCAAGGAATTGCACCGGAAAGCCCAGATAAAACTAGCGCGTTTGGGAGCTGTTACCTCAATGCAAGACTTACAGGAAATACGAGGAAATCGTTTTGAAAAACTGAAAGGGGATAGACAAGGTCAATACAGCATCCGAATAAATGATCAGTACCGGATTTGTTTTAAATGGGAAAAAGAAAATGCAGTGGATGTCGAGATAGTCGACTACCATTAAAAATATGAAGGAGCCACAAAATGAATGAAGTACATTACACCCCTGTACATCCCGGTGAAGTTTTAAGAGATGAGCTTGAGGAGGTAGGTCTCACTCAAACAGCACTTGCAAAACATATCGGGGTGTTACCGAAAACAATTAATGAAATATGCCGTGGTAAAAGAGGCATAAGTGCAGAAATGGCAATGAAGCTTTCAAAGGCCTTTGGAGGCAGTCCTCAGTTTTGGCTAAATTTACAAAATAGCTGGGAGATCAGTCAGCTTGATGACACTGCTTATGGAGATATTCAACATATTGCAGCATAAAGAGGTGAATGTCGGCAGAACAATTAGTTCATATGAAGATTTCCAGAATTAATCTTGAAAAGATTTTTGAATGAGCTTAGGGACGCAATAGATTGCCCTAATAGATGAGAAACGGGTCAGTATTTATGCTTATGGCAACCGTACAGCCCGTTTTTGAGTTACTCTTGATCCATCCACAGCGCGTCACGCAGCCCGGACGTGCGTTTGATGCCCTTTAAGACTGCGCTGCGAAATACATTCTCACTGCCCCATATCTCAACGCTCTTTCTTGCGCGAGTGATGCCGGTATATATGAGCTCCCTTGTCAATACCGGCGAGTCCCTGTCAGGCAAAAGCAGAAGCGCTTTGTCAAACTCCGAGCCCTGGCTTTTGTGAACGGTCATGGCATATACGGTCTCGTGTTCCGGGAGCCTGAGAAGACTAAACTTGCGCACCATGCCGTCTGCAGTCGGGAAAAAGGCGCGAAGATCATTATTTTCTGCGGAATCCGGAAGCACTATCCCCACATCACCATTGAATAGTCGCAGGTTATAATCATTTCTGGTAATCAATAGAGGGCGGCCAGGATACCACGTGCTGTCAGGTTCTATCAGCCCTTCCTCGCCAAGGATTTGCTCGACCAGAAAGTTTAAGGCAATCACGCCGTAGGGACCCTTCCGGAGTGCACACATGATTCGGAATCGATCAAATAAATGAAAGATCTGCCGGATGTCACTGGCCCTTAAGTAATCTTTGAACCCTTTTATGGCTGCATCCTTGATGGCCAAAGGCAAAGCAGCGGGCGGGGGCAGGTCTTTCCACTTGATATCACCATGTTTTCCGTCCATTAGAAGGGTTACGGCAAGATCAGCATCTCCCGCATTTACTGCATGACTTACCGCATTTATGCCGCTATCGCGCCCAAAGCGAAAGCTCTTCTTGAGCTGGACAATACAGTCCTGAATGCCTGATCCATCTTCGCCCCCCGGCTGTGTACGGACATCATATCCGGTGATCTTCTTCAGGTCACTCAAAAAACCCCCTGAAAAGCTGTGGACATTGCCTGTATCACATATATCCCCGAGAACAGCGCCCGGCTCCACGGAAGCGAGTTGGTCTTTGTCTCCCAGAAGAATCAGCCGGGCTTTCGAAGAAAGAGCCTGGATGAGTTTTGACATCAAGGCCAAATCCACCATCGAGGCTTCGTCCACTACTACTACATCAACAGGCAGCCTATTTTGCGCGTTATGACGAAAATAGGGAGAATCCGGAATGCTTCCAAGGAGCCGGTGTATAGTTGAAGCCTCCTCTGGCATCTCTTCCTTGATGTTTTCCGGACAATCGAGTTTCTCCTTGGAACCTTTGATCGCTTCCTGCAACCTGGCAGCAGCCTTTCCCGTGGGCGCGGCAAGGGCTATTCGAAGCTTTTTTGACTTGGGCTGTTCCAGGACCAGTGCGAGGATTTTTGCAACTGTTGTGGTCTTACCGGTTCCGGGTCCCCCGGAAATAATACAGAATCTTTTCACCAATACCGCAAAGGCAGCTACCTTCTGCCAGTCTGTGTCTTCGGCCTGGTCCGCAGGATGCGGAGTGCATGTCTTTGAAGCTGCTTGGCGCAGCCTTGCGCCAAATAGCCGCTCCAAGCCTTTCTTAAGGATCGTAACGTCAATATCTTCCATATCTGCGCTAACACGTCCCCTGATCAAGCTCGCCAGCTCTTGTTGATAATCCCAGTAGCGGTACAGGTAGAGTCTAGATCTGTCATCCAGAATCAGGGGCTTGAATTCTCCCGGTTTCCCAACCACCGGGCTTCTTCTTAGCTTATCAGGCCAATCGCTCAATTCCGGGCGAACAACTGCCCCGCCTGCATCTTCTCCATCCAGCAATTGCTCTCCTGCCACGCCGGAAACGAAGTGCAATGTCTTTAAGTCGTCAGGCCCCAATTTGCTCTCAAGGTCGATGCAGATATGACCCTGTCTGGTGTAACTGCTTATAAGAGCCGCTGCAAAAAACAGCTCCGGGGCGCCTGTGCCATCAAGCCTGGCAATGAACCTGGCAAAGTGCATGTCAAGTTCAGAAAGTATCCCGCTATCGTAAAGACGACTCTGATCTTTCCTATTCATGATCTATCAGGTTTTTGGACAACTCATTTATCAATTCCGCAGGCGGCCTGTCCCTGAAAATACCAAAATCCATCCCCCTGTCCGGATCCACTCCCCTGAGAAAAACGTAGAAGACTCCGCCAAAATCCTTCTCGTATGAATAGCCGGGAAGGCGCAACCGCAAGTACTGATGCAGGGCCAGAGTGTAGATGTAGTACTGCAGCACATAGAACCCCTCTTCCATTGCTGCCGCCAACGCCCCTTGACCATAATCCTCGACCCTGCTGCCAAGGAAGTTTGATTTCCAGTCCACGAGGTAGAATCGGCCTTCGAACTGAAAAACCATATCCATGAATCCTTTCATGAACCCCCTGACAGGTGCAAAGGCGAGCCGTTCAATACGTTCAGGAAAGTCGGCAGGAAGTTCAGGGCATGCGTGCTTTGCAAATATGATTTTCAATTTTTTCGGCGAGACGAATTTCAACGGAAAATAAAACTCCAACTCGTTTAGCCGATCTTTGTTCTCAATGCGTGATAAAATAAAATCCTTGCGGTCACGGTCAAGGGGAAGAGACAGCGTTTTCTTGATCATATCGCAGAGCGTTTTCTGCCATCTGATCTCAAAGCCGTATACTTGGAGTTTATCTGCCACTACTTGTTCCATCATAGTGGAATCTCTTTGTGCAAAATCCAGGTGCTCGAATATGTCGTGCATTAGGGTCCCTGCCTTTGTCCCCCCGGGAAAGGCAAAAATACCCGAAGGCTCTTCTTGAATGTTCAATCGTTCAAGAATCATCTGATCATAGGCCTCAGGGCCGCCCTCCTTGCCGGACCGATGCCGGGCAGGCAGGCCTGTTGCATCATGATCAGCCAGGTCCGCGCCGTGCCGCTGCTTAGATACCAGAGACGAAAAACTCGAGATACGCCAGGAACGATCTATGTTTCCGGAAAATTTCCGCCAAGTGAGTTTTACATTCTCAAGCTGAGACGGCGCACACTCTCTGCCTGCTTCCAGCGGTATTTCAGACAGATTGACGGTCCCGCCGGCTTTAGCCTGGATAGTCTCTAGATCCTCAAGTACGTCTTTATCATTTAAGCTGCTGAACCTTTCTCCAACAGCGCCTACAATATCTTCCCCTTCCCGTGATACCGGCTGATGAAGCAGATAAGCCGGGGCAGAGGTCTCAGCATCATTGAAACGACCCCAGACCAAATAACAGCGGTTCTTTGCCCTGGTCAGGGCAACATAGAGCAGCCTCACATTCTCTGCCAGTTGTTCCTTTTCAGCAAACATGCGGTTTGCATCCATGCCTTCAGAGCCCAGGTCAAGAGTCAACCTCATCTTGTCTGTCTCATCATGAAAAGTAAAAGGGTCTTTTGCGCTCCTGATCCTGGAGCCGTCCCATGCAAAGGGATAAAATACGACAGGATATTCAAGCCCCTTGCTCTTGTGGACAGTTACGAGCTGAACGGCATTCTCATCGCTTTCCAAACGCAGTTGGTGTTCCTCCGATCCAGCAGTATTTGAATCTCTTTGTTCCGAAAGCCATTTCAAAAGCCCTGCCATGCCCAGCTTTTTGTCAATGGATGCCTGATGAAGGACTTCTGAAAGATGCAGCAAGTTAGTATTGCGGCGTTCTCCATCAGGAAACGACATAAGGCGGGGCAAGATATTTTCTTCTAAGAGCAACTGGCGGAACATTCGAATAAAACCGTTATCCTCCCACACGTCATGATACCGCTTGAATCTAACAAGCCACTCATCCCATGCGCATTCATCGCTCATGAGACCATCCAAACTCTCTCCCCTTATGCCTATCATATCCGTTGCCAGGGCCGCTTTCAGAAACTTCTCACGATTCGGTTCAGCAATGCCTGCCAGAACCCTCCCGACTTCCAGGGTTTCATGACAATCAAATAGGTTTCCCGTGCTGCAAAGAACGCTTGGAATCTTAAGCACAGATAAGGCTCTTTGCATTAGACGCGCATCAGCGTTTCTCCGCACAAGGACAGCGATATCTCCTTCCTTAAGGGCTCTCTTTCCCAAGATCGCCTTGTTGTTTCTTCCGAGACTGAGAAGTCGTGAGATCTCCGCCGCCACAGCCGTTGAGATCAGTTCCCGTGCCTGTGTCTTGGCAACCGGCTTTTCGAGCCCTGTAATTTTTTCTGCATCCACAAACCACAACTGCAGAGGCGGTTCGGATTTTCCATCTATGCTCAGAAGCTCAGGGTCTTTCCTTGTTGCCGCAACAGCCCCTTGAAATGTGATCTTATCATAGACAAAGGGATGGTCTACGCCGGCAAAGATAGTGTTTATCGCGCTTATCAAGTCAGGTTCGGACCGCCAGTTCTCAAGCAGGGTGTATCTTGATTCCACATTTTGCGCTGCGTCCATGTAGGCAAAGATATCAGCGCCACGAAAACCGTATATGGCTTGTTTGGGATCGCCAATAAGAAAGAGGATACTATCTTTGGCGTCAAAGACTTTCCTGAAAATGGCATATTGAATCGGATCCGTATCCTGAAATTCATCTATCAAGGCGGCCCTGAATTTCATCCTCATGGCCCTTGCAAGCTCTCCCCCACCCTTTTCCTCCAGTGCCCGGTGGAGTTTAAACAAAAGGTCATCAAAAAACTGTATGTTTTTTTCTTCTTTTCTCCTGGAAAGCTCATCTTGGACATAATGAAATAAGGCGGCCTTCAGTCCAAGGAGGCGCTGCTCAAAAACCCTTGCGAGTTGTTCCTGCCTGTCTTTCAGGTTTTCACAGAGTTCAAAAAAAGCATGAGTCGGAGGACTATGGTTTTTCTTGACTGCCCCTTTTAGTTCTATTGAGGTAAATTTCTCAAAGCCATTAAATAATGCCGGATTGTCTCCCCCAGACGCCACATAATCGTCCATGCCCTGAATCCAGCCGGCAACATTGGCCTTTCTGTATTTGTTCCTGTTTAGACCTTCATTGGTCGCAAGAATATCTTCCACCTCGTCTCTTGAAGATGGCCAGGCGCCACGGACTTCTCTGAAGCATTCACGAAACTCCTTTTCCTGCAAGGAAGAATCAGGATACGAAGTCAAACCTGGGCTCGTTTCAACCTGAGGGATAATCTTCAGATATGGCTGGGCCACCGAATTCCCAAGAAGAGATAGGAGGCCATCCGGACTGAGTTTGGCGTTGATGGCATAATGAACAAAAAGAGATGAGGCATTGTAGAAGTGCTTGCGCCAGAAATCATCAACAACTTCCCTCTTGAGATTCTCCTGGTCAGTCACCAGTTCCGTGTCAAACAGGCTGCCGCTCTCAAAAGCGTTCTCGTGGAGCATTCTCCTGCAGAAGCCATGTATGGTAAATATGGCAGCTTGATCGAATCCCCGGAGCGCTTCCCTGAGACTTCTCAGTGCGGTCCCTGGGTCGCCATGTTTTTTCACCATATGGTCCAGGAAGACATCTTCACTCCCTCGCCTGGAAAATGCCTCCATGGCGCCGCGCAGTTTGCTGCGAATCCTCTCTTTTAACTCCTCTGTGGCGGCTTCGGTAAAGGTAACCACGAGTATTTGGTTTACGGAAAGATTCTTCTCCAGCACAAGCCTGAGAAAGAGCCCGGAGATGGCATAGGTCTTCCCCGTGCCTGCACTGGCCTCAGTCAGGTTGGTCCCTTCAAGGGGATCGTTAAGAATGTCGAAGCCCTTCATTTCAGTTCACGAAACCTGGTTCTTCGGGCCAGGTCGCCGACTTCGCCAGCCTACTCCGCCGAAGTGGCAACGGCTACGAAGGCCGGGAAGTAGCCTTGGCTACGAGCTCTCCGCCGAAGGCTACGGCCCGCAGGCGGACGGCTGAAAGAGTCGTTGGCTCTGCCATACTTCGTTCCATCGAAATGCCTAACGTGCCTAAAATGCGCTAAAATGCCTAAAAGTAATGTATGTTGCCATCTTAGAAATCTCATGCTGAGATGCGGTGCGTCTGTATTATACTCCACAAGCCAGGAGCGGATAGGACTCGTTTATCGAAATTGACCCGCCGAAGGGGCACCGCAATTTTAGGCATTTTTAATTTTAGGCATTTCCAATCTCAGGCATTCATGAGTTTGCGAAGCGTCCGGCCCCCTTCAAGGGGCAGATCAAAGCCACGTCCTGGGCGCGAATATTTACTTCTCCCTCTGGTGCTTGATCAGCGGTCCGAACACTTCTTGTGCCATATGCTGAAATTCCGAATCAATGGGATCGGCGTTTCCAAAACATAATTGATAATAGAAATCGTTGCACTCACCCGGGTTGTAGTCGTTTCCCGTCCAAGTCCTGCGGGCGCTATCCAAGGCATCCTCATCGGATTTGCCCCTCTCCAACAACATCTGAGCGTATGTCCAGGAAGACCTCGGGAAAAAGTGCACAGGCTTAACTAGCCCTTGCCAGTAATGTTCCAGGAGTTCGGCCAGGATCTCTTCGCTCTCTTCCACCGGCAAATATTCCCAGGCCGCCCACTCGGATTCCCGACCCTTAGTGCGCAAGCCCGTCAGCATGCTGGTCCGAGGATAGTCAGTATCCTTGAGGCTATTAAGCGCCAGATGATGAATCCACACCTTGAGACGATCTCCGGGCTTTAGTCTTGCATAGCGGTATTGCATCAACTTTTCCCGGCAGATGGTATCGATTCTCCCGATCACCTTGAAACCTGATATGCGAAGATCTACTTCCAGAGGCTCAAGTTTTGCTCCCCGCATGTAAGGCTCTGTTTTTCCCACGAAAGCTTTAACCCCCTTGCTCAGGTTGTCGTATACGCATTCTCCCACGGTTCCGTGCGGGAGCCGCCCTGAGGCCTTTGTCATTGGCAAAAAGTCCTTGAGGTTGCGTCCTGAGAACTCCTGTTCCACCAGGTTCTGCTCAAGCAGATATCTTTCCAGGCCCTTAATGTCAAAAGACTCCCTCTCCTCCAGGATCGAGGTCCTTTCCTCAAGATGAATCCCGAGGCGCCTGTTGAGTAAGAATTTCGCCGGATTGCCAAAGAACCTGCACAACTGCTCCAGATCAACGGTTTTCCATTCCTCTTGCGGATCAGACAGGCCTTTGGAAATAAACGGCACAGGAGCCTCCCGAGCTTCCAGGATGCACCGGGCCGCCCGGAAGTTAACCTCGGAATAGCTGAACAGTTTTTCATTCTTCTTGAAATACTCCGGACTGAATGCCTGCAGGCGATGCCTGGTGACAATCTGGTCCAGGATTTTTTCCCTTGGCGCCTCAAAGCCCTGGTCGATGTAGTCCATGAGTTCGCTAACCAGAACGGATGGAGGAATAAGACTGTTATCCTGGATGCTTTGCCCTACATAGCTGATATATAGTTTTTCCCTTGCCGACAGTATTGCTTCCAGAAAAAGATATCTGTCGTCATGCCGGCGAGAGCGGTCACCCGGTTTTGGGTCTTGTGCTATAAGATCAAAACTCAGTGGTTTGGACTGCCTCGGATAGGCATCTCCGTTCATTCCTAAAAGACAGATGATCTTGAAGGGAATGCTTCGCATGGGCAACATAGCGCAAAAGGTAATGCCACCGGCAATGAAACCGAACCCGAAGCCTTCTTTTTCAAGGCGATTACCCAAATGCCACCTGATGACGTCGATATCAATCTCTTCATCAAAACCTGACCGCTCAGAGGCTGACATGTCACCCAGATCCCGGAGGGTGTGACGTATGATTTGCATTTCACTCTCTGAATCTTCATCCGCCAAAAAGAATCGTTCAAGGAGCCCTGTCAGGACCTTGGACCACTGATCCAGGGTGCGTGGTCGATCAAGAGAAGCAACATGGGAAAAAAGCGCTTCGGAGAATTCGAGAAATCTCCCCAACACCAAGGCTTCACTGCCTTCTATGTTGTCGTATGGGAGGAGACCACCGAACATCTTTTCGCCCTGCCCGAACATGGCATAGCCCAGCAGGAGCCTTTCCAGGCCGGCCTTCCACGTGTTTTCCGGCAAGGCCGGCAGGCCAAATTTGCTGCGGCTTTCACCGTCGATTCCCCATCTTATCCGAGTGTCCTCCACCCATCTGCAAATAAGATCAAGATCTGCCTCCGACAAACCGAATCTTCGCTGCACTGTCTGCGATTCCAGAATGGCAAGAACCTGCGAGGCGCCAAAACGGCTGCCGAAGAGGTCCAGAATTGCAAGATATGTATGAATAATCTGGCTCTCTTTTCTGACACTTCGATCTGCGATGCTAAAAGGAATCCTCTTGGAGTCATCAGCCGGTAAGTCAAACACGGACTGGACATAGGGGGCATACGTTTCAATATCCGGCGTCATTACCAAAATATCCTTGGGCAACAGGCCGGGATCCTTTTCAAACATCTCGAGAAGCCTGTCGTACAGCGCCTCTATTTCACGCATGGGACTGTGGCACGAATGGATCTGGATGGAAGTGTCATCTTGCTGAATGACTTTTTTCCTGTCTGATCCTTGACCCCTGTCCCGGAGATTCATAATGTCGGATTGAAGGCACAAAAGAAGGGTATCCTCGCCAGGCTCCTGAAAGGACGGAACTTCCTCGCAGTTGAACTCGCTTACTAAATCAAAAAAATCCCTGCCCAGCGTCCCCATGGATGCCAGGAGGTTGTTTCCTTTTTCTAGATGGAGATCTTCTACGGCAGAGTCTTCAGTGCGGTCTCTATCTATCGTCCTTTTCATCTCCCAATCAGAGAGGATATCACCCCAATACTCCGTGCAGGGATTCATAAGAAAAAGGTTCACCTGGGTTAGACGTGATATCCCGGCAAGGACCTGCATGTGAAACCGGGGAAGAGCGGAAATCCCGAAAACAGAGACTCTTTCGGGAAGATCCTTTGTCTCAGTGCGGGATTTTGCGACCGCTTCCAAAAAAGCCTTTCCGAGTCGGGCACGATGGCCCTTTTCATCTCCTTTGACCAATTCTCTCCAGAGCTCGGACTGCCAGTGTTCTTCCTTGTTTTTTTCCCACCGGAGAATCATTTCCGGACGAAAAAGCAGGTACTGATCAAAGGTATCGGCAATATGCTCAGAAAGCTGGAAACGCTTGAGATGCCCGCCGGCATCTCCCAGATAGATCATGAGGCTCTCAAAGCCCGGCCTCGTGATGCAGGATGGGAGCAGTTTCATGATCTTCCAGGTCATTACATTGGGATCAAAACGGGATCGTTCGGGAAGATCAGGCAGAACTTTGCGGAATATTTCGTAGACAAAGGCATTGGGAAAGGCAAACCTGCTGTTTGCGCAGATACCATGCCGCAGGGCAAGTTCCGTGGAGACCCAGCGCTCCATGCCTTGACTCTGAACAACAATGATTTCTTGGTCCAGGGGTGATGCCAGAGGTGTCCTTAAAACCTCTGCCAAGGCCTCAACCAGGATCTCCAACCTGTTGCTGGTAAAAAGTCTGAACGTCGTCATGGGGATTTCTCGTACCAAACCTGATGCATTCGTAAAGAGTGTCTTCAACTCTTCATTTCGAGTCCCGCCTTACGAAAATACTCACATCATACTAATGCAACATAGTCAACACCGTTTCCCCCAGCACCCGCCCTTGGCCTTTTGCCTGTGAGGTATTATAATAGTATATGATTAACTGATCCGGACACTGGTGGCTTCATTGATCTTCACATTGTTTCACAGAGATTCAACGGCAGGGCCAGCAGAAAAAATGCATGTCACAGGCAAACAAAAAAAAGGTCTCTTTAGGAAACTGGCGCGCTTCGTGTTTATCGACCTCTGGGAGTCAACCTATAGGAGAAAAAAACGAAGGTGCCTCTACCGCTACCATCTCTTCGGCACGTCCCCATGGAAAGATAGGTACATCTATTATCCCAGATACCGATGGATCATAAGAAAAAAGAAATGACATGAAATACTGCGTGTGCTAATGCTGTAACTAAAGGAAACTGCAGGGGCTTTTCTGATGTCAACCAAAGCATGCAGAGAACCTGATGATCGTATCAACGTATCAGCCCTTTTTCTCTCCCTTTCCAGCCTTTTTCCACAAGGCGTATCTTTCAGATGTCATGGTCATCCTGGATGACGTTCAATTCCCACTGAGAACAACGTGGGTCAGCAGAAATCGTTTCAAGAATGACCAGGGCACCCTCTGGATCACCATCCCAGTATGGAAAAAAGGCCTGGGCCTGCAGAAAATTAACGAAGTGCGAATATGTTATGAAGGCAACTGGAGGGAAAAGCGCCTTACCAGTCTGAAAACCTCCTATGTCAATGCCCCTTACTTCCGGGAGCATCTTTTTGTGGTGGAGGAGATATTTTCCGGAAAATTTGAAAAACTGGTTGATCTGAACCTGATGGTCATCCAATACTTGAAAAAACATCTAAGGATCAACACCCCCTTGATATCGCAATCCGAATTGGGTATTTCCGGCAAGGCAAACGAGCTATTGATAAAAATTTGTCGAAGAATGCAAGCATCAGGCTACCTGGCCCAGAGTGCCACAAGAAAATATCTCGACGTTAGGCTATTCGCGGAGGCAGGCATCGAGTTACATTTTTACACACCCCCATCCCCTGTTTACCCTCAGCTTTGGGGGAATTTTGTCCACGACCTCTCTGCCTTTGACCTGCTTTTCAATTGCGGGGCGAAAAGCCATGAAATCCTGTGCGGATCACTCGATCATCCTTACAAAAGCCGAAGCTGACACAAGCCAGGCTATGGTCGCTTAAGGCGCTTTGATAAAGCATAAAAGGAGGGTAAGAAAATGAAAATGACTCTGGTTTATGACAACACGCTCTACAGAAAAGACCTCCAACCTGACTGGGGATTTGCTTGCTATGTCGAAATAGAAAAAAACCCAACCATCCTGTTTGATACCGGCACTAATGGCGCCATTCTCTTGCGCAATATGGAAAAGCTGGGTATTGATCCTTCCACCCCTGACGTCGTGGTTATCTCTCACGCCCACTGGGATCACACGGGCGGACTCGCGGAATTGATGAAAGTGAATGACGCGGCCATCCTTTATGTGCCCGCATCCTTTTGCCCATCTTTTCCTGGCAGAGAGGTTATTGTGGTCAGGCAAGCCTTGCAGATCTCTGAAAACATTTTCTTAACCGGTGAACTCATGGGAATAGAGCAATCCCTTGTCGTTAAAACCGAAAAGGGATTGGTTGTGATTGCAGGCTGTTCCCATCCTGGGGTTGGCCCCATTTTGCAGGCCGCTTCTCGCTATGGCGAGGTCTATGCACTCATCGGAGGCTTACACGGGTTTCGTGAATTTGATCTTCTCAAAGACATACAGCAGGTGTGCGCGTGTCACTGCACCCAACACAAATCGGAGATAAAGAGGCTCTACCCCGAAAAATGGGTTGAGGGGGGCGTGGGCAAGGTCATTGTAATCTGAAAAGTGACTATTTTCGTTCGCCTGCGGCTTTGTACTACCCTCACAACCCCAATTCATCACTTATTTCCTGCATGGCGCCGATGGCGATACCAAAAAACTCGCTCAGATCGAGCCCTGTATTTTCTATTTCGGCCATAAACTCCCGATTGCAATTTCGCGCGAACCCCTTGCTCTTATACTTCTTTTTCAATGACTTCACTTTCACGCCGGCAAGCTTCTTGTCAGGCGTCATCAGGGCTGCGGCAGATATCAATCCGGTGACAGTCTCTGCGGCAACAAGGACATGCTCTATGTTTCTTGTTCTTTTTTTGTCTCCTACGTTTCCCCCACCGCACTCAGTCCCCCACGCATGGGAACAGATGATCTCTATGGCCTCATCAGAAACACCGGCATCGCTCAAGATACCTCTGGCAGGCACGCAATGATTGACCGGGTCATCCTTTGTCTCTTCAAAATCTATATCGTGGAGCAGTCCCAGGATCCCCCATTGTTCTTCGTCCTGGCCAAAGTGTCTCGCCAACCCGCGCATGATCAGCTCCGATGCCCTGCAATGCTTACGTATCCAGGGCTCCTTTATGTATGTTTCAAACAAAACCTTAGCCTGATCATAAGATAAATTGGTGTTTACGGGATCAAACTGCGTATCGCCCATCTTTTCTCCCCTTTCCCTCGGATGTTGAGCCGGCGGAGCCGGGACATCCCGCCATCCGCCGTCGACATACTGAGCAACACGATGAATTTCTGATCATGTCGCACTTCATGCTTTTGTTTGTTCCAAAACAGATCTCTTAATAGCCA
Organism: Deltaproteobacteria bacterium; assembly: GCA_016930875.1. Lineage (NCBI taxonomy): Bacteria > Pseudomonadati > Myxococcota > Myxococcia > Deltaproteobacteria bacterium. The sequence goes on from JAFGFW010000012.1 coordinate 16,968, forward strand.
GGTTGTATTCCTCCGGAGGTTTTGAAACGTCCAGCTTTGATCCTTGATTGGCGTGAAAGGCCCATTTGATCAACCTGAACCCAGGTTCCTGATTTTCAAAGGTTATCTCGATGCCTGTGATGCAGCGCGGATGAACACAAGAGCCGGTGTTGTAATAGACTGGGTCAGGACCGAGCTTCTGTTTGATTCCTGGAGTCCCAATACTGGATTCTTTGAGTCTTCGTTCTGTGAGCGTGAGGTTTTCGTAGACAGGGCGATGGGTGTGACCGGCAATTACCACGTCAACGCCTTGGTCGTTCTCCTTGGCCCAGTTGTAAAGCCTGTTATCAACCTCATTTGACTTCCCTGGGTTGTTTGCCGCTCTTGTGGGATCCCTAAAACCGCATCGCTGAAGACGCTGCCACAAATGACGTACAACGAACTTGCTGAACTGGCTCCCAGTGCCGTGACAAGTTGGATCAAACTGATGACCGTGCAATAGAAGAATACGTTTGGGCCCGTCCAGAACCACACACTCGTACACTTCAATGTCCTGAAACAGTCTTTTCAGCCGGGCCTGATCGTCCTTCCAGTCTAGATCATGATTGCCCCATATCTTCACATAACGCGTTCGATCAGTATTGGAATCATGAAAGCCCTTCAGCTTGTCGTATATTGAAGTATGGGTTATGTAGATCTGATCGAAGGCCTTATTCTCCCATAACTCCTCGGCATCTCCCAGTTCGATATAGGTAAAACCTTTATCCAGGTAGTAATCAAGGGCGCATTTGAAGATGAGCGAATTGTGGGCAAAGTCATCCGATCCTGTTCCATCACCCCGATGCATGTCAGACATTACGACTATTTTCGTATCGGTGGAATAGGTTAGACGCTTTGTTTTATCATCCGGTATGATAAATGCTTCGGATGTGGACATACTGCACCTCATTCATCGGGACGGCTTCGGGCTGGGAAAACGGCTCTTATTGCTCCCCGACTCTCTGCAGCAATGATACTCCTTTCGAAAAAAGGATATGACAAAGATATAAAGCCCTTAGCAATCAAGGCACTATGGGATAAGTGGACTTGAGTGTCAAGGAAAAAGCCATGTCGAGATGATGACTTTTGGGTTATCGAGTTGTGCAACAGTTTATGTGGACCGGTTGCGAACCTGCCTTTCGATCATATGCCACAATTCCAAAGCATTATGGCGGGCGCTTCAGAAACTCGACCCACTCAAAATCTAGGAGGCTGTCCGAGAATGAGAGATTTCTTGCAAGGTCAAGGAAGACGAAGATTTTAACCGCAGGAATACATTGAGTATTTTGAGGATTAAAATCTGAGTCTGACGCAGAGATTGCGGGAAATACCCATTCTCGGATAGCCTCCTAGAGTCTTTCCAACACCCTCTCATGAATGTTATCAAAGCCGCCGTTGGACATAATGAGGATCACATCTTCGGGCTGTGCCACACCAACGAGATAGTCGATGATGGCTTCCGTATCAGCGAAGTAGTGAGCCTCTTTTCCTCGGTCTTGAAGCTCCTGGGTCAGTTGCTCTGATGAAAAGCGCTCTTCAACAGGGATCTTATCCAGCAGCGGTGGCTTTCGGATGCAGACTAGATCCGCCATGTCAAAGGATTCCGGATATCTGTCTTGAAAGACTCTGCGCCGGCTGGAGTTCGTTCGTGGTTCGAAAACAGCCACAATTCTCTTGTCAGAATAAAAAGAACTCACTGCGGCAACGGTTTCCTTAACCTCCGTGGGATGATGGGCAAAGTCATCCATCACAATAATGTCGTTCTTGATCCCGCGGACCTCCTGACGCCGTTTGACTCCCTCAAACGTTTCAAGCGCCCTGGAGATGACATCTGCTGGAATCCCTAAGTCGTCAGCCACCGCAATAGCGGCAAGGGCATTCAAGACATTGTGGCGGCCTATGAGATGTGTCTTGAAAGTCCCGAAGTGTGTTCCACGTCTTGTCACTTCGAAACGCGTCCACGGTGAATCAGAGCGCATATTTTCAAGCCGCCATGGCGATCTTTCCCCAGGGCCGTAAAATGCCGTCCAGCACGGGGCCTGAGTCAAGAGTTCTCTCACAACAGGGTCGCCATCGTAGCCTGCCAGCATAGCCTCCTGTGGCATGGCCGCAATAAAATCAGAAAAGGAGTTCTTCACATGGGCCAGGTCCCGGTATATGTCCGCATGGTCAAATTCAATGCTCGTAAGAATTGCCCGAGATGGCGTGTAGTGGAGAAATTTCGGGCCCTTGTCAAAAAAGGCTGTGTCGTATTCGTCTCCCTCCACGACAAAATAGGCGCCACCGCCAACATTATAGTTGCGACCGAAGTTTTTCAGGATACCTCCCACCATAAAACCAGGATTCAGGCCTGCCATGGCCAAGACCCACGCCAGCAAGGCAGACGTCGTGGTTTTTCCGTGGGTCCCGGTCACTACCAAGGCTCCCTTGCCGGTCATAAAGAATCGATTCAGGGCCTGGGGCAAAGAGCAATAGGGAATCGCCAATTCAAACATGGCCGCGACCTCGGGATTGTCTTTTGAAACCGCGTTACCCACGACGACGAGATCGGGCCGATGAGCAAGGTTTTCCGGCCGAAATCCTTCAAAGATCTCGATGCCGAGCTGTGAGAGAAAGACGCTCATGGGAGGATAAACGTGATGGTCCGAACCGGTCACCTCAAATCCCGCTTCTTTGAGCATCCCGGCAAGCGCCCCCATACCTGTTCCACAGGTTGCGATTAGGTGAATGCTTTTGACCTCTTCGGGTATCCTATTGTTTTCAGGCAATTGCATGTCTCCTGACTCAGGGTAGTCCCACCCTGCAGAAACCGCTCAGTCACGTCATAATCTGCAATCCAGGAAAGACATAAATATTAAGTATGGCCCACACGGCTACGGCAGTTATGATCAACGGTATCCGTTTTGTCTTTAACCCGCAGCTTAAGTCCCTGTCACCTTTTTCCTCAGATGACCTTTTCCCCAGGAGAGCGACTAAATACGCTCCGATTACTACAAGCGGCGTTAGCCCGAAGGCCAAGGGATGCCATCTCCACACCTGGATCTTCAAAATGTTAATAACCATCCACACTATTGACAGGCCTGCATATACCTCGAGAGTGAGCCACATCCCGTTTGATTGAAATCGCTGTCGCTTGCGGGCATGGCACAGGAGCGCGCCGTATAGAACTAATTCGCCCGCAGAGGCCGTGACGGACCTGAAAAAAATATGTCCAAAAATCGCCATGCCAAGGCCGCACGCCATGGCTACATAAGATCCTGTGTAACGGGGATTGAGTTGCAAGAAACAACCTCTCTTTTATTTGCTTTGAGCCTCTGATATGAATCCTGTGATTCTGTGCCACGTTTGGTTTGAGGCCAATACCTTATGGATGATCACCAGTTTCGTCAACTCCTTAATCACTTCGGGCTCTCCTGGGATGGTTACCGCAGGGTGAGAAAAGGGGTCAAGAAGCGCATTGTGCGCCACATGAAGCAGTTGGGCTGTCGAAGTATGGAGGGATATCTTTCGGCTTTGGATCAAAACCAGGAGGCAAGCCAAGACTGTGAACGCCTGATGACTGTTTCCGTCAGCCGTTTCTTTCGTGACAGGGGGCTTTGGCAAACCCTTGAAAACGAAATAATACCATCAATCATCAGAGATCACGCCGGGACAGTAAGAGTCTGGTCTGCTGGTTGTGCGTGCGGAGAGGAGGTCTATACTCTAAAGATCCTTTGGCAGGCTATTGAGGGTCGTTTCGGGCCTCAACCAGAGCTCGAAATATGGGCAACCGATATGAATCCGGTATACCTCGACAAAGCCCGGGCCGGCGTCTATGCCCGCAGTAGCTTAAAAGAGGTGCCGGAGGCAATACGAGACGTCTATTTCAAGACCATGAAAAAGGGAAAGCGCTACGCAGTTTCCCAATATCTAAAAGAACGGGTTATCTGGCAGCTCCACAACCTGTTATCCGATCCTCCCGGCGCCGGGTTTCAACTTATCTTTTTGAGAAACAACCTTTTGACCTATTACGAGGAGGCTCTGAAAGCGCCCGCTTTTCAGAAGGTGGTGAACGCTTTGGATCAAGGCGGGTATCTAGTCATCGGGACCCACGAAAAAATCCCTCCAGGGGTGCAAGGCCTTTTGTCCCTCTCTCGCCATCCGTATGTCCTTCGTAAGCGCAAGAAGTCCCATAACATCGTGCTTTGCGCCAGATAGATTGACACACGAGGGTTCTTTTGCTAAATTATTTTGTAACCGTTCACGGTTACAAAATAGTGAACATCGAACATCGAACGTCCAATCGCTCGACCTTGAGGCTCTCGACAGGTTGAATGTTCGGTATTGGATATTCGTTTTTCATTCGACGTTGGACGTTCGATGTTCGACGTTCGA
>JAFGFW010000013.1 GCA_016930875.1 Deltaproteobacteria bacterium
AAGAACGACTCGAGAACATTTGCGGCATAACGTACCCGCAAATATTTGTAAAAAAACTCTTGACTTTTACCGGAACAACTAAAATGCTTAAAATCGATGTATTCTGTCATTTTGGAATTCTGATCCGAAAAGAGTCATCAACTGTGATTACCAAATTTGCTTTTGGCCGGGTTTTTCAAAACTGACCCGCCAAAGGCGCGCCACAATTTTAGGCATTGATGAGTTTGCGAAGCGCCCGGCCCCCTTCAAAGGGGCAAATTGAAGCCGCGTCCTCTGGGCGTAGATATTTACTTAAACGCCATAACCCTTTACCAGCACTTCTCTTGGCTTGCTTCCTTCACTGGGGCTCACAACGCCCTCACGTTCCATCATCTCGATCATGCGGGCAGCACGATTATACCCCACTCTGAGACGCCGCTGTATCATGGAAATAGAAGCCTGTCGGGTTTCTGTCACCAGCGCCACGGCCTCGTCGTATTTTTCATCATATTCGTCTTCACGAACTACTTCCTCTTCCTCGATGTGAGCCCGCACGACATCCTCTCGATAAACAGGCTCCCGTTGTTTTTTCAAAAAATCTATGATCCTACGAATTTCCATTTCCGAGACATGCGCCCCGTGGATACGCTGCAGCTTGGCCGTACCTGGTGGCAACAGGAGCATATCGCCGCTTCCCAGTAAATCTTCAGCACCGTTGGAATCCAGGATCGTTCTGGAATCCGTGCGAGAAGAGACCTGAAAAGAAATCCTCGTCGGGAAGTTGGCCTTGATAATACCGGTCAACACATCCACCGAAGGCCTTTGTGTTGCAATAAGCAGATGTATCCCTGCTGCTCGAGACATCTGCGCGAGTCGTGTGAGGGCTAACTCCACGTCCCTGGAGGCCACCAACATGAGATCAGCAAGCTCGTCAATGACAATCAAGACAAGCGGAAGCTTTTCATCGATGTGGCCCTCATCAGATCTCCCTGAATCCCGTGATCCAGCGGCATGTTCAACGGTATCTTTTCCCTTGATCAGCTTCTTATTGTATTGATATATGTTTCGCACCCTCTTTTCGGCCATAAGAGTATAACGACGTTCCATCTCTTGAACTGCCCAGTGTAAGGCCCGTGTTGCCTTCTTAGCTTCCGTGACCACAGGCACGATCAAGTGAGGAATACCATCATAGGTAGAGAGTTCGATCCGCTTGGGATCGACCAATATCAGTTTCACCTCCTCTGGGGTTGCCTTGTACAGAACGCTGCAAATCATGGCATTTAACCCCACACTCTTGCCGGACCCCGTGGCGCCTGCGATCAAGAGGTGAGGCATTTTTACCAGATCGGTTACGAATGGATTTCCCAAAATATCCTTGCCCAAAGCTAGGGTAAGTTTAGACTTGGATCCTTGAAAGGCTTCAGAGGCAACAATATCTCTGAGTTTGACTGTCTCCCGCTCTGCATTAGGGACCTCGATGCCAATGACTCCCTTGCCCGGAATGGGGGCCACAATGCGAATACTCGCGGCTCGAAGGGCAAGAGCCAGGTCGTCTGTCAGGTTCACAATCTTGTTGATCTTGACTCCTGGCGCGGGCTCATACTCGTACATGGTCACCACAGGTCCTGGAGAAACTGCCACGACCTTCCCGGAGACATCGAAGTCACTCAGTTTTTTCTCCAACAGCCGCGACTGCATCTGAATGCTCTCGCGGTCCATTGCCTTAACATCAGATCCGCCACCGTCCAGCAGGTTCAGAGAAGGCACCCTGAACCCGTGATCATCGGTCATGAATTCAAAGACCTCCTGTCGTTCGACAGGTACCTCTTTGAACTTCTTGTGTGGACGTTCTACAATCTCCACAGGAACGTCCTTTTTTTGCGAAAGCTTCCGGCCTGTCCTGGCCCTTCTCCTTGCCTTATGGCGGCGCTCCTTCCAGATTATCCAGCCTGCCTTTGCACGGGCAAAAATATTTCTACACAAATTGGAAAGCCACCCGAAAAGAGTCATTAGTGATAGCCGAGTAGTCATGATGAATGCAATGGTCCAAATGGTGAGCAGAAAAACAAGCCCACCGGCTGAATTCACATATCTCACAACGACCTTAGCCAACGGGATCCCTAGAATCCCGCCGCTGGAAAAGCGCTTTCCAAAAAGAAGGTAATGGGTGTGATGCATTGACAGAAGTCCGCCTGTTGTCACCATTAACAGGAGTCCGCCGACAAGAGTGATAAGAATGGCGCCCCTAGAGTATGCCTTGAAAACATATGATATGATGATAAGCAAGACAATGGGTATCCAAAAAGCGCCTAACCCAAATACAGCGACGAGAAAACCGGCCACGTGAGCCCCGGCCGGCCCAAAGAGGTTCCGCACCTCTCCTGACGTCTGGACACGATTAACGCAAGGGTCTGATGGGTGGTAGGAAAGGAGGCTTGCAGCCGTAAATATCAGAATGAAAATCAGGACAACCCCCAGGATTTCTTTTCGCACCTTGTTCCTTCATACCTCCGGATTAAACGCCTGGCTGGCTCTGATTCTCTCAAGGTCTTGTTTCATTATGGACCGGACCGTGTCCCTGAGAACTTTCTTGGTCTTGCTGTTGCAAGAAGCAGTCTCAACTGGCGGATGCATACTAACAAGGATACGACCGGGCCTGATGCGAAGACTCCCCTTTGGCATGATGTGGTGAGTTCCACAGATCACAACCGGAACGATAGGCCGTCCGGAACGAATGGCCAGGTGAAACCCACCAGCCTCAAATGATTTGATTTGACCATCCGCGCTTCTGGTCCCCTCTGGAAAAATGACCACAGAGACCCCTTGGGCAATTTTTTGAGCTGCTTCTTGAATGCTGTTGTGTGCTGACTTCCGGTTGGAGCGGTCAATACTGATATATCCAACCCGCGCCATAGACTGCCCAAAAACCGGAATCTGGAAAAGCTCCTTCTTGGCCAGCCACCGAAACTGAACAGGAAGATATCCAAGCAGGGCCAGGATGTCGAACATGCTCTGGTGGTTAGCCATGTATATGTATGTCGCACAAGGATCGATGTGATGCAATCCTCGAACAGTGACCTTCGCCCGGCTGACAAGGAGCACTGACTTGGCCCAGAACCTCCCCGCCAGATGGGAGAGGTCGCCGCCCTTTTTCCAAAATGACAAGGCAATGGCAGCCAGAGCACAAATGAAGGTGATAAACACAATCCACGTTGGAATAACAACGGTTCGGATCATATGTCAGCAATTCGGCCGTGAAAAAAATCGGGGTTTCAGATTACGCCAGTATCCTTAGGGTTTCAAAGATGCTATCGGCAAACCGTATAATGCTCTCTCTTTGTGCGGTATTTGCATAATGGATGCAGTCACACCGAATCCGGTTTCGGGTCCGGATTAACAATTCAAAGGTGATTGCCGTTGATCCCAGCTCAACAGAGAAGTAAAAGGGCTGACAGTCCTTATGGGCCGTCTGAACTTCATCCAGGAGACGATCCTCCACAGGTATCCAGTACAGACCTTCCATCTGGGAAGGGCCATAACGCTCATCGAGATAGGACTTGAGCTTTTCATAGTCCTCTGGCCGGAGTTCATCGATACGGTACTGTTTCATTTTCAGTTTAGAAAACCTGGTTTTGGGCGTGGATTCTTAGCTTTTTTGTATCACACCATTAGACTACAATAAAGCAAAAATCCCGCATTACCGTCAGTGATGCGGGATTCTTTCTGTCCTTAACCAAACAGATATTACGCTTTTTTATCGTCCTTGACCTCCTCAAAATCAGCATCAACCACATCTTCATCTGTTGGGGGCCGAGGTTCAGCCTGAGCCGAGGGGCCACCAGCCTCTGCTGATTCATCTCCAGCCTGGCCCGCGGCAGAGGCCTGAGCATACATAGCCTCTGCCAACTTGTGAGAGGCTTGCATGAGTTCTTCATTCAGCTTATTGATCTCTTCAGTATCGGTCCCCTCCATGGCCTTCTTCAACCGTTCCATGATTCCTTCCAGGTTTGTCTTGAGTGTGGCATCAACCTTGTCACCCAGTTCTTTAATGGACTTTTCGGTCTGATAGATAAGGCTGTCTGCCTGATTCCTGGCTTCAACCAGTTCTTTTTTCTTCTTGTCCTCATCAGCGTGCAGCTCGGCCTCCTTAACCAACTTCTCAATTTCCTCTTCTGACAGGCCGCTTGAAGCCGTAATTTGGATCGATTGTTCCTTGCCCGTTCCCAGATCCTTGGCCGAGACATGGACTATGCCGTTGGCATCGATGTCAAAAGTAACCTCGATTTGAGGAAGACCCCTGGGCGCGGGGGGAATTCCAACCAGTTCAAAGCGGCCCAGGGTCTTGTTGTATTCAGCCATTTCGCGTTCGCCCTGAAGCACATGTATGGAAACTGCCGGCTGATTATCAGCGGCCGTGGAGAATATCTGGCTCTTCTTGGTGGGGATGGTGGTGTTCTTTTCAATCAGCTTGGTAAATACGCCGCCGAGTGTTTCAATGCCAAGGGAAAGGGGAGTAACATCAAGAAGAAGGACGTCCTGGACATCACCTTTTAAGACCCCCGCTTGAATGGCGGCGCCTGCAGCCACTACCTCGTCCGGATTGACACCCTTATGTGGTTCCTTGTTAAAGATTGCTTTCACCTTTGCCTGGACGGCCGGCATACGGGTCATGCCACCCACCAGGATGACTTCGTTGATGTCCGAGGGCTTCAAACTTGCGTCTTTGAGGGCAGTCTTACAAGGTCCAACGACTTTTTCCAGAAGATCATCAACCAAGGATTCCAGCTTGGCCCTTGTCAGCTTGATATTCAAATGTTTCGGTCCACTGGCGTCGGCCGTGATAAAGGGCAGGTTTACATCGGTCTCCATAGAGGTAGAAAGCTCCATCTTGGCCTTTTCCGCACCCTCCTTTAGACGCTGCAAGGCCATTTTGTCATTACGGATGTCGATTCCCTGCTCCTTCCTGAATTCCTCGGCCAGATAGTCGATAATCCTTTGATCAAAATCCTCACCCCCTAAGTGGGTGTCGCCATTTGTGGACTTTACCTCAAAAACACCTTCTCCGATCTCCAGCACGGAAATGTCAAAGGTGCCGCCGCCCAAGTCAAACACAGCTATCTTTTCATCTTTCTTCTTGTCGAGCCCATAGGCCAGAGAAGCTGCGGTCGGCTCATTAATGATCCGCAAAACGTTAAGTCCTGCGATCTTGCCTGCATCCTTGGTGGCCTGCCGCTGGCTGTCATTAAAATAGGCAGGCACGGTGACTACTGCTTCGGTGACCTTCTCACCCAGGTATTCCTCTGCCGTTTTTTTCATGGATTGCAGGACATGTGCCGAGATCTCGGCCGGGCTGTAAGCCTTGCCCTGAATCTCCACATGTGCGTCACCGTTGGCCGCCTGTATGATCTTGAAAGGAGAGATGTCTTTGTCATGCTGGACTTCTTTCGAAGCATACCTTCGTCCAATGAGTCGCTTGACGGCAAATACCGTGTTCTCCGGATTTGTGACCGCCTGTCGCTTGGCCGCTTGGCCTACCAGGCGCTCCCCGCTGCCGCTCCACGCAACCATGGATGGAGTGGTCCTTCCCCCCTCAGGGTTGTTGATGACTTTGGGATCCTTCCCTTCCATTATGGCTACACAAGAGTTGGTTGTGCCAAGATCGATTCCTATCACCTTACTCATCACTTTCCTCCTTACAGCGTATGTTCAACCCTAATCAACTCGCAAAAAGCTGTCAGGTTCAAATTAATGAACTGTTATCTTTGTCTCCGACTTGTCACCAACACGCTCTGGTTTCACCTCGGCTTTGGCATCCGGCTTTTTTGAAACAACAACCATGGGGGGCCTGACCAGCCGGTCCCTGAGCATGTAACCCTTTTGAAGTTCGTGCAACACTGTATTTTCAGGGTGTTTCTCAGATTCTTCTTGAGCCACGGCATGGTGGAAATTCGGGTCAAAGGGCTTTCCCAGCGTCTCCATACGGACTACGCCGAATCTTTCAAGGCTGTCCATGAGCCCGTTTAATGTCATCTCCACGCCTTCACGAATGCCTTTAAAGGCATCCTCATTCTCTTCGTACTCCGTGGCAAGAGCCCGCTCAAGATTGTCTACAATCGGCAAAATCTCTTTGATAAGGGATTCATTGGCGAATTTTCTGAACTCATTCATCTCCCTTTCGCTACGCTTCTTGTAGTTTTCAAAATCCGCCGTAACCCTTTGAAGCCGCTGATAATTGGCTTCAGCCTTGGCTTCCGCGGCCTTCAGGCATTCTCGAAGGCTTTCCTTCTTATGAGCCTTTTCCTTTGCCTTGTGCGAGATTTCCCCATGCAGTTCCTCGGCCACTTCAGTCTCAGATGCTTCCCCGGATATGGCCTGGTCCTTGCTGCCGGTCAAAAGGATCTCCTTACATCTGACGGCTTCGTAAAAAATCCAGCTGTCTGTTTGCCGACTTTTTACGAGTCCATCAACATCTACTTGATCTTGTTGAGTTTTGCGTTGATAGAAATTATTGCATCAAAATAAGAACCACACAGGAGTTTGTCAAGGGGCTGTTCAACGAAGAAATGTGGTCCTTGGTTATTAAGGATTTACCTGATGGCAGGCTTGTGCGGATCTGTAAAGATTTCCCTGACAAGTATCTCGACCCTCAAGGGTTTTCTGGATCAGGTAAAGGGTCTGTTGTTTCTGCAAAGCCCATGCAGGAGCAAGAAGCGCAGATGGATCAGGATCTCCGGTAAGGCGCTGTATGATCATGTCGGGACAAAGACGTTCCATGAAAGCGACAACCCACTCCGCGTATTTATGCTGGTCAATGGTCTGGCAACCGCCTTCCCGGTAAAGCTGTGCCAAGGGTGTCCCTTTTGAGATATACAGACTATGAATCTTGATGCCGTGTATCCCAAGGTCTGCAATGGCTGAGGCTGTATCAAGGATGTCCTCCTTCGATTCACCGGGAAGTCCTAAAATGACGTGCGCGCAAATCAGTATGTTTCGGCCCCGGGTCATGCGAACAGCACGTAGAAAATCTTCGAACGTGTGACCACGATTAATTATCTTCAGCGTTCGATTGTGTGCGGACTGAAGCCCGTACTCCATCCAGACCATATGAGTCTCTGCGTAGCGCTCAATAAGACTAAGTTTTCCCTTATCGATGCAGTCCGGTCTTGTCCCAATAGCAAGCCCTACAATATCTGAGTCTGCCAAGGCCTCATCGTAGCGCTTTTGCAGGATATCACATGGCGCATACGTATTCGTAAATGCCTGAAAATATGCAAGGAACTTCTTGGCCTTGTAGCGGACAGCCAGTCGTGCCTTGCCTTGCTGAACCTGGTCCCTAATTGATTGGCTCCTGCCTCCTGCGCCGGAGCCCGAGCCCTTACTGTCGCAGAAGATGCATCCAGCCGAGGATATTGTTCCGTCCCTGTTCGGGCAAGAAAAACCTGCATCTATGGTGATCTTCTGGACCCTGCAGCCGAATTCCTTCCTGAGATAACTGTTGAAATCATTATAGCGTTTTGCCATCACGGTTCACTAACCTGGATCCGGCGTTGGCGGAGCGCCGAAGATAACTGATTCTACCACGAATGCACGAAGACGCGAAAAGGCAGGACTACATTAAATCGCGGAACGATTTTATACTTGGTTGCGCACCCTTCGTTGAGCCCTTTCCACGGCGCCTCAAGTTGCCATGTTTTGGCCGAAGCCGTGCCACGACACAGACAGGTTTACTTACCGCTGCTTCCTTCCGGATCTGACGGGGTTCGTAATCGTCTGTTGCGTGGTGCCCGACCAGGGACACCTCTTGGGACATGGAACCATGAACCCGCAAAAGGGGATTCAGCCCCGCATAAGCGGATTTCGGGTGACAGGACACCGCTAGCTTCCCGCCTAGCGCAACCAAGTGTTGTATTTATATCCCAACGGGAGTTCGATTTCAACTGCAAAAAGAAGTCATGACCCTTTTCCCTTGACTTAGGGCTCGCCCAAAAATAACCTCTTCGAAAACTTAAATATTTCGAAACATTGAGTGCCATGCTTGGAAAAGAAGAGTCTTTTTGCGCGACCGTTGACGCTGTTATCCGCCGTTACCATATGTTAGAGTCTGGCGACACCGTTCTGGTTGGCGTATCAGGTGGACCGGACTCCGTCGCACTCCTTCACTGCCTCGTAGACCTCAGGGCTGATTGGTCTCTTGATCTGGTAATCGCCCATCTCAATCACCAACTTCGAGGAAGAACTTCGGACCAGGAAGCAGCGTTTGTTGAAAGACTGGCTTCAAGGCTGGAAATTCCGTGTGAAATCGGTTCAAGAAATGTGGGCTCCTATTGCGCCGAACATCGGCTGTCAATTCAGGAGGCAGCCAGAGACGTTCGTTACGCCTTTTACGATGACGTGGCAGCCAAGTACGGGGCCAAGAAGATCGCTCTTGGGCATCAGGCAAATGACAATGCCGAGTCCGTTCTTATACACCTGCTGCGAGGAACAGGTCCCCGAGGGCTGGCAGGCATCCCGCCAGTGCGCGAAGGTCGCATTATACGGCCACTCATAGACATAACCAGGAATCAGATATTGCAGTTTCTGGAACACCGCGGCCTGGAATATGTACGGGATTATTCCAACGTGGACATAAAATATCTCCGCAATAGAATCCGCCACCAACTCTTGCCTTCCCTTGAGAATAACTATAATCCCAAGGCGATTTGCGCTTTGACTCGCCTAGCCTCTATTGTGCGGAAAGAAGAGAATTTCTGGGATCAGCAGGTTAAAGATGCTTTTCAAAATCTTCTATTGGAACAAACAACAGATCGTATAACTCTTTCGGCCCCGGGCCTGGCCAGTTTGCACCCAGCTCTGTTGCGGCGACTGGTACGCTTCAGCGTGTTGTCACTTAAAGGCAACCTGAAGCGACTGGGGCACAGCCACGTGGAAGCAGTGGTCCAGCTCACCCGCCGGCCCATGCCTTCAGGATGGCTTGACCTGCCCCACCAAGTTGGTGTGGTTCGTGATGGCGAGGAGGTCACGTTCTTATTAGGGAAACCCGAAGAACCACCCCGTTTCCAATATCACATAGCCGGCCCAGGGACCACGTTCATCCGGGAAATTGGCACATTTCTCAGGCTCTCTGCTTGTGAGTCAAGCGAAGCGGCTGAGCCAGGAGAATACCCTCCCACCACGGCACTTTTTGACCTGCAGGCGGTGCCCTTTCCGATGATTGTTCGAAACTTCGAGAAGGGGGACCGATTCAGGCCTCTGGGAATGTCAGGCTCTCAAAAGGTCAAGGCCTTTTTTATCAACCACAAAGTTTCAAGGTCAAAGAGGCAGCGTTGCCCTCTACTGCTCAGCAGCGGCAGGATCATATGGGTGGGGGGATACCGCATTGACAATTCAGCCAGGATTACGGAAAAAACGAAGAGAGTTCTAAAGGCCGAGCTCCTGCCGGAATAATCGATATCGCCTGGAAGAAAAAAGCGTAAGCATTCACAGGTTCAGGGTTACCTTTCTTTCGTTAACCCGCCTCCGGCGGGACGGTTTCAGCCGTCGCAGCCAGTGCTTTGGCGAAGTCGGCTCAGCTTTTCGTTGAACCCTGAACCCCTGAACCTCTGAACCCGTGAACGGTTACAAAAAAGCCCTTACCCCCGGCGCTTATCGTAACCGTGGAACCCGGACTTTTCTGAAAAGTTACTAAAAAGATTGAAAAGGGTTACATATTGTATTATGTTTTTTATATTGATACTTAAAGCATTGACTGAATAGTCAAGGAGGTCACTTTATTGAATCCTTTTTATAAGAATCTAGCCCTGTGGCTGGTAATAAGTCTTGTCATGATCCTACTCTTTAACGTGTTCAACCAGTCGAGGGTCCAGGACAGAGAAATCAGCTATACGGAATTCATGTCACGGGTGGAAAAAGGGCTTGTGGCAGGTGTCCTCATTCAGGGGCAAGAGATTTCCGGCTCCGACGTGAATGGCCTTCGTTTCAAGACCTTTGCTCCCCACGATGCGGACCTCATCAAAATCCTGCGAAGTCACGGGGTCACCATCAAGGTCAAACCCCCTGCCGAATCCCCATGGTATATGACCATACTGGTATCCTGGTTTCCGATGATTCTTCTGATTGCCGTGTGGATATTTTTTATGCGGCAAATGCAGGGAGGAGGAGGCAAGGCCCTGTCTTTTGGAAAAAGCAGGGCAACACTTCTTTCGGACCAGTCGGCAAAGGTAACCTTTGACGATGTGGCCGGCATAGATGAGGCCAAGGAAGAGTTAGGTGAGATCATCGACTTTCTGAAAGACCCTAAAAAGTTTACCCGCTTGGGTGGCAGAATCCCAAAGGGTGTGCTTCTCATGGGAGCGCCGGGCACTGGCAAAACCCTTTTGGCAAAGGCTATTGCCGGAGAGGCTGGTGTTCCTTTCTTCAGCATTAGCGGTTCGGACTTCGTGGAGATGTTTGTGGGAGTTGGGGCGTCACGGGTCAGAGACCTGTTTGTTCAGGGGAAAAAGCACGCCCCATGCATCATTTTTATCGACGAAATCGACGCCGTGGGCCGGCACAGGGGCGCTGGCCTTGGAGGGGGGCACGATGAAAGAGAACAGACCTTGAACCAACTCCTGGTGGAGATGGATGGATTTGAATCCAACGAAGGCGTGATTCTCATATCGGCCACAAACCGACCCGACATCCTGGACCCCGCTCTCATGCGCCCCGGACGTTTTGACCGCCAAGTCGTTGTGCCTGTTCCTGATGTGAAGGGACGTGAAGGGATTCTCAATGTCCACAGCCGTAAGACACCTTTGGCGGACAATGTTGACCTGGCTGTCCTTGCACGGGGCACACCTGGATTTTCCGGCGCAGACCTTGAAAACATGGTCAACGAGGCCGCGCTTCTGGCAGCCCGGTCTGACAAGGATCTTTTGGAGATGGCTGACTTTGAGGAGGCCAAAGATAAAGTGCTCATGGGAACAGCCCGCAAGAGTATGATCATAAGCGATGAGGAAAAGAAAAATACCGCATATCACGAGGCGGGGCACACGCTGGTGGTCAAAATGCTCCCCGGCACCGACCCGATTCACAAAGTCACTATCATACCCAGGGGTCGTGCCATGGGACTCACTCAACAACTGCCCATAGATGAAAAGCATACCTATCCGAAAAAATACCTTCTGAACAATCTTGTCGTGCTTATGGGTGGACGGGCAGCAGAGGAACTGGTCCTCAACGAGATGACAACAGGCGCGGGAAACGACATTGAGCGGGCCACAGAGACTGCCCGCAAGATGGTCTGTGAGTGGGGCATGAGTGAAAAGCTGGGTCCCCTGACCTTTGGCCAAAAAGACGAGCAGATCTTCTTGGGAAGGGAGTTTGCTCAACATCGGGATTACAGTGAGAATACAGCCGTTCTCATCGACGGAGAGGTTTCGCAGTTGGTGTCAGAGGCGTACGAAAAGGCGAAAAAAATCCTCCAAGAAAATATCGATACACTCCACGCCATTGCTAATGCTCTGCTCGAAAGAGAGACACTGCTGGAAAGTGATATCGATGCCATCATTGCAGGAGCTGCTCCGGCTGGAGGTAAGTCAAAGGAAAAAGAGGCCAAATCCAAGGCACTGGGTGAAGGCAAAGCACAGGCAACAGGGCAACTCCGACCGCTTCCCAGCTAGTGCCCATCCATAAACGGATCTTAAGACACTGGGCACTAACGCCAGTTTCCAATTCAGAAATGAGTCCGCCTGAGGCGGACAAGGTCAAGGAAATTCCCGCTTGCAGCGGGACGCGGAGGTCCGCCTAGGCGGATCACGCAAGCGATCCCGCAGATTGATTCGCCAGATGGCACAAGCCCAGGCGGAGAAAAGGGCCATTTCTGGATGGAAACCAGCTAGATTCCATGGATAAAGCATTGCTTTTTGAGCTTCAATGCGGCCCTTTTTCTCTAACGCTGGGCAAGCGCACGCTGATTATGGGTGTTGTGAATGTGACACCCGATTCCTTCTCAGACGGCGGTCTCTTTTTTGACAAGGAGGCAGCCACAGCCCACGGGTTGGCCCTTGCGGCAGCCGGGGCTGATATCATTGACGTGGGCGGGGAATCGTCGCGCCCATTTTCAGAACCGGTGCCGGCAGAAGAAGAGATTCGGCGCGTCGTCCCTGTTATTGAAGAACTCTCCGGCCGTTGTTCCGTTCCGATATCGATTGATACATACAAGGCACAAGTAGCAAGACGCGCCATTGCTGCAGGCGCTTCCATTGCCAATGACATAGGAGCACTCGGCCTCGATCAGGGCATGGTGGATCTGGTAGCTGAAACAGGTGTGGCCGTCGTCCTAATGCACATGAAGGGCACGCCAAAGACCATGCAGGCAGATCCCCACTATGAAGACGTGATTGGGGAAGTCAAAAGCTTTTTGGCCAGTGCGATTCTCAGAGCCGAACAGGCGGGCATTGACCGCACCAGAATCATAGTCGATCCAGGCATCGGTTTTGGCAAAACCGTGACACATAACCTGCTTCTTATCAAACACCTTTCAGCGTTTCATGCCTTGGGCGTTCCGGTTCTGATTGGACCTTCGCGAAAATCCTTTATTACAAAGATATTGGGCGACGGAGACGAGCGCCTGGAGGTGGGCACACAGGCTGCAGTAGCTGCTGCTGCCCTGAACGGCGTACACATAGTGCGCGTCCATGATGTGGAGAGGACAAAGCAGACCCTGAAACTTGTTGACGCCATCAGGAACGCGGCCGGCAATAGTGATTGACCCCATCAGAAAATGTTTACAAAACAGTCAGGCCGGTGACAAATGACTGACACTACCGCGAAAAGGCGCTATTATGCCATTGCAGCGCCAGCTGTTGCTCTCATGGTCCTGATTGGAGTGGGCCTGCTTTTTTTCGGAAGGAACGACAAAGTCACGATCCCCTTGTCCGTGAGATTTACGAATCTTCCTCGCGAACTCCTTGTAGTGGGAAACGTTCCCGTGCTGGAGGCCCTGGTCAAGGGTCCTTCTGGGCTCCTCGAAGGCCCCAAGGAGTTGCAGTTGAGCCATGAGATTGATCTGGCCTCGGCTGAACCAGGGCGGCAATTCATCAAAATTCTGCCTGAGACGATCCAAGTACCCCAGGGCGCCTCAGTCCTTGAAGTCGATCCGGACTCTTTCACAATAGGCATAGAAAGACGCGTGGAAAAGCTGGTTCCTGTTCTCCCTGATTTGATCAATGAACCGGTTCCCGGCTATGTCGTATCTTCCGTAGTAGCATCACCTTCCAGGATCGAGCTTTCTGGACCGGCAAGCATGCTCGAAAAGATATCAGCAGTACGCACTACCCCCGTCAATCTGGCAGGATTAACGGGGTCTGCAAAAAAGAAAGTGGCTTTGAACCTGCGTCATAGCCCCTACGTTCAACCCACTGAAAATACCCTGGTTCAAATCGAAATCGTGGTTGAGGAAAAAATCATTGAAGAACCTATAATTACTGCGGTTCAGGGCACAGGCACTAATTACACGTACGAGATCAGGCCTGACCGGATCGAACTCATACTCAGAGGACCGGAAAAGACAATAAAAAAGCTGCTCCAGGGCAATGGAATCCAGGTCCGTGTGGATCTCGAGGGGCTAACACCTGGCACCCATAAACGCCACGCTGTGATCGAACCACCTCTGAACACAACGTTGGTGGAGGCCAAACCTGAGGTCTTTACTGTGGAACTACACGAATAAGGATACTCCGCCATGCTTTTAGTTATGGATGTAGGAAACACCAATACGGTTATCGGTGTCTACAACGGAAAAGACCTCACTTGCCACTGGCGGGTGAGAACTGAAAGGGATTTAACTGAAGATGAGTTCCACATATTGATAAGAAACCTGTTCTCGTCCCAGGGTGAAGCTGTGGAGTCCATCAGTGGGGCCATCATCTCGTGCGTCGTACCTCCTATGATGAACAACCTGAACAGCTTTTGCACAAAATATCTCCATCAGAAACCGTTGTGGGTCGATGCGGACACATTTAAGGACATGCCCATACTGTACGATAACCCCAAGGAAGTGGGGGCGGACAGGATCGTAAATGCCGTTGCGGCCTTTCACAAATACCCCACCAGCCTGGTTGTGGTTGACTTTGGCACTGCTACTACATTTGACTGTATCTCAGATAAAGGCGCTTATCTGGGTGGCGCTATCAGCCCCGGGATCTTGATCTCTTCTGAAGCCCTTTTTCAACAGGCTTCAAAGCTCCCTCGTGTGGAGATCTTTGTCAGACCAAAAGACATCATTGCCAAGGACACCATCAGCAGCATGAACGCGGGGATCATATACGGTTATGCAGGACTGGTAGACGGAATCGTTAACCGCATCAAA
This sequence comes from Deltaproteobacteria bacterium, assembly GCA_016930875.1. Lineage (NCBI taxonomy): Bacteria > Pseudomonadati > Myxococcota > Myxococcia > Deltaproteobacteria bacterium. Next base: position 14,327 of record JAFGFW010000013.1, read on the forward strand.
GAAGAGATGACGCCAAAGCCCAAAGTTGTTGCCACAGGCGGTCTGGCCGAGCTGATGGCAGAAGTGGCACAGACCATTGAAGTCGTTGAGCCTAATCTCACTCTGGAAGGACTCCGAATCGTCTACGACAAGGTCAAAGACAAGTAGCCTTCCTCGCGCATACGCACACGATTGCCCGCTTTTCACAGATACTGAGTTGCCATAAGTAAATACCACGGCCCGCCGCCGATAATATCGCCCCTTGAAGCGGCTTGCTCAAAGAAAACGTCCAGTCGATCCCTTCTCACACGGTGTACCTCGATCTTTTCAGAGGGCTCAAGATCCTGTTCTTTTGGAGTGGCATCCTCCTCCAGTTCCACGACAACGCAGCATGCCGTCTCCTTGATCAGTGCGCTGTTCAAGGTCAACTGAGGAGATACCTGGACGACTCTTCCCGTGTAGCCTGTCTCCTCCTCAAGCTCTCGAAGGGCACATGTCTCCACATCGTCATCATCTAAGACCCCTGCCGGAAAGCCAATGACATAACGGTCAAAGATGACCCGGTATTGCCTGATGAAAATAAGGTCCCCGGATTCCTTGAACCGGGGCATGACCAGGACCGACGTACGTTCGCTTGTCCGTTCAATGTAGTCCCATTCCAGGACCTCTCCCTGGTCATTTTCGTAGATTACCCTTTTTGGCAAGATCCAAGGACTCTCCGCAAAGCTGATAGTCTTTAAGATATTCATGGTATCCCTCATCGGTGGAAAGGTTTCTGGTTTAGGGCATCTTCTCCTGGGACCCAAGACCAGTATTGTGGGCTACCTGGGCTATACTGACTCCAGTAACAATCAATGAGGCAAGCCCCACAATGATGACCGGAACCATCTGGAAAACATGATTCGCCAGGGTAAACCCTGCGGCCTCTTTGGCTGAAATGCCAAAGATCAGGAGTCCGAACACACCACCCGCTTCCCAGAGACCCCAAAAACCCGGTACTGACGGAAGTGAAATAAAGAAGCAGAGTATGACCATCACCGCACACATCTCCAGAAAAGAGATATCAATTCCCGGACAGCCGTACGACAAAACGTAGTAAGAAAGCCCTGAGAGTGCCCACACCAGGAACGAAAGAACAAAGCACAGAGCAGTCTTTTTCGGACTTCTCAACAGACTAAGTCCGGCTGTAAAGTTATCGAAAATATGAGCAAGTTTTATGCAAAGCCTTTCCCTGATTTTCTCCCTGAAGGCATCACCGGCAAAAAAGAATAGCGCCGGCAATCCCAGGATTAAGCGTCTCATGATCCTTTGACTCTGCCTGACACTTACCAGAACAATGCATGCAATGAGTACAAGAGACAATTTCAGAGTCGTTATCCCGATTATCTCAAGAGTGGCTTTATTAAGGTGATATTTGCCAAAGGTAAGATCAAGGGTTGGGCTGATTTCAACATTTGCAAGGACAATGACAAGAAAAAAGAGCAGTATGAGGATGTCAAAGACCCTTTCAGCGCCCACCGTTGCCAGCACCTTGGAAAATGCGACCTTCTGCTTCTTGTAAAAAACAGCCGGGCGGGCCAGTTCTCCTACTCGTGCGGGCAGAATGCAATTGAACATAAAGCCGATCATGAGGGGATGAAACGCACTCCAAAAACCCGTTTCCTTGACCGGACTGAGAAGAAGCTGCCACCTGATAACCCTGATCAGGAAACTCACCAATCCAACTGCCACGGCAGGGATGACCCACCAGTAGTTGATGATTTTCAAATAGCCCACTAGATCTTGAAGCGGGATGTTCTTGAAGGTGACATAAAGGGCTATGCCTGAGAATATCAGCCCTGCTATCAGAGATAGGATAATCTTCTTGTTTGCAGACATAGAACCTTAAGATTTGCAGATATGTAGATTAAAATGTCAGGGAGTTGACGGTCGGCTTAGCAAGAGATCAACCGGCCAGCGGGCGAACCGGCTATCAGGTTAACCGAAAGTATACATACAAAACGCCTAATCATTTACTGGACAGAATCTCCCTCGCCTTCTCAATATCCTTGTTGATCTGAGCGGCCAGGGCATCAGGTCCCGGAAATTTTTTTTCGCCGCGCAGGCGTGTGACGAAATTCACCCTAATGGGTTGGTCATAAAGATCCTGGTCAAAATCAAGGATGTGGACCTCTACGCTAAACTCGCCATTATCAAATGTGGGGCTGTATCCTATATTTGCCACACCTTTCAATGTGCTTTCATTGCATTGAACCGTTACCGCATAAACGCCGCCCTTTGGACAGAGTTCATCATAGAGAGTCAGGTTAGCCGTGGGAAACCCCAACAGCCTTGCCCCTCGATCCTTGCCCCGGATGACGGTCCCCCGTACCTGATAATGACGTCCCAGGAGTTTTGCCGCCTCTTCGACCTTGCCCTCTCTCACCAGGTTTCGAATCTCGGTGCTGCTAATGCGACGAGGCCCTTGCTCAACCCACACTGCAATAGTCACTTCAAAGCCATGTGTTGAGCCCATTTCCTTGAGCAATGAAATGTTCCCCTCCCTCTGTTTCCCAAAGGAATAATCAGGACCAACAACCACCGACTTCATCCCTATTTTGTCACACAACACATCTTTGACAAATGTCCTTGCCGGTGTGGCAGCAAACTCCCGGGTAAAGGGCACGCACACCAAGGCGTCTATGCCTGTCGCACCGATAAGTTCGACCTTTTGTTCATAAAGCGTTATGAGAGGAAAGTGTTTTTTGCAGTTGATGACCCGAATGGGATGGGGCTCAAAGGTCATCACCACGGAGGTGCCCCCCAAGCTTTCCGCTTTTTCTATGACTTGATGGAAAAGGATTTGATGCCCCACGTGAACGCCGTCAAAGTTGCCAATCGTGACAACTGCATTCTTGAAGGGTTTTGAAATATCCCGCAGATCTCTAATAAGTTCCATGTTAACACATCCAACTCCACATATGATGCTTGACAAGTAAGATAAAATAATTTATTTAAAATATTTCGTCTTCAAAATCAATCTTTTTCTGTCTTCTCAAGTGCCGAAGTGGCGGAACTGGTAGACGCGCTAGGTTCAGGGTCTAGTGGGGGATTCCCCGTGGGAGTTCGAGTCTCCCCTTCGGCACCACTCCTTTGATGTCATTGCTTATAGTTACGATTTTCCAACCTGTCAAATTCCATTGCCAATCCATTGCCAGGGGCTTGATTGCCGGGTGGGCAAGACAAGATTCGGTGGCATGTTATGCAGAGACAAAAATGGCAACCAAACGCAGGCTCTTGGAAGCCAAGGTGGTGAGGCTGAATGAGATTGCCTTACGGAAACGAAATTAACTATTGGAGAACCAACACATCACAGCCTGAAAAGTGGCTGGATAGGGCTACCAGTCAAATCGAGACTCTTGCTGGGCGTGTCCTAATGTATGCTTTGGGGCAAGATGCGACAACCGGAACGTCAGCCTACGTGATGATGTTTGGCGTTATGCTAGTGTGGAATGGCAAGCCTGAGGTGCGTCTATCCTTGCTTTTCTTATCATGCCTTGTCATTATTACCTTCCTCGCCAAACGTAAAGCATAAAATCATAGATGTCCCATGCTACCTTGCCGTGGCAAGTCTTCCTTGAGGCATTATGGTCGGGCGACCTCGGGGTTTGACAACGGATCCAGGCCGGAGTGGTCAGGGCAGACCCCTCATGGATCGACTCGCCTGATATTGTAGACGCTTCGGCCTTCCGCAATAATGGTTTCCGGATCTCTTGCGGCAAAGACGCGGGTGTGAACGACACTCACGCGGTTGCCCGTACGCTGAACCAAGGCCTCTGCAACGATGTCGTCATCCGGGCCGGGCCTTAAATAGTCAACCCGTATATCTACGGTGGAAATCCGGTCGTCTTTGGAGCAATGGGTCCATGCAGCGGTCCCGCCACAGGTATCAATGAGGGTGGAGATCAGGCCGCCGTGCAGGGCGGGACGGCGTTTGTCTCCGATAAACGCCTCCCGAAATGGAATGGACAGCCTCGCAAATCCCGGTCCCAATTCGTCAACCTTGATGCCGAGGTATTTGTCAAAGGGCACTTCTTCCTCAATGAATCTAATTATCGTCTCAAATGTCTTTTTCATCTTGCTCCTCATCACAGGCAAATCGGGTCGAACCCGTCGCGCCCGAATGCCTTCCCCTGGTCGAGATGCGGGAAGCCGTCTGTCCCGGCACGAAGTCTATTCTGATATCACAACGCCATGGCAATTTCGAGCGATTAGATTATAAGTGCCGGGAATGGGCGACGTGAGAAAGACGGTTCCTTTGCCCCCGACGCGATCTCCTCGGCGCAGAATGGGAGGTGTCCGTCTAGCCTGGTAGGCTGGGTGCGGGGCCGGACTTGACAGGCTGGCCAGATGTGGTATTTGAGCCAAGGAACGACCCTAAGCTGTTAAAATTTGGCAAAAAAACAAATATTGGTACGTCCAAAGAATACGCTCACATTGCCGCGGATGTGATCCCGGTGACCAAGAACCGCATCAAGAATGAAAAGGGTTGAATCAGGCCGTGGGGATGAACGAAAGCAAGAAGCCCTCCAGATTGCCCGGGAAGCCTTTGGCCCCCACTGAGACACTGGCGGCCCTGAAGGATTTGTTTGCCAATGGTTTGATCGATATGAACAAACTGAAAACCAGCGCTTTTCTCACCCCAGAGGGGTACGCTGCTGTGGAGCGTGAGAGGGAAGGTGAAGAAGAGAACCCTTGAGTTGAGCGAAATGGTGGGCCGAGCCCACCCTGCAAAACAGAATCTCAAGGTGTTGAATTGGCTCGAGGAGAACACTTACCGGCATAGAGGCTGTGTCATAACGGATGGTCTTCACACAGGCTATTGTACTACATTCAACCCGTTCCTAATGGAGCATTACGGGTTTTCTCCTTGTGTCCGTTCTGATTTGAAAGCTATGAACGAGGGGTTTCATTGTATACACCGACAAGAGGATGTATCATGGCTCAAAGGCTAACAACCGCTCGTCTTTGGGTTGAAAAGAAGGCCACTGTATTGTCGATAGCTGGGTTGAGCCCCTCGAAATCCAGTACAGGATTCCGATTCACCAGCTCTAGGTTGTTGGATTTGCGGCTTACGCCTTGAGGAAAGCGCGGGCCTCAATCCAACCTACCCAACTACTCAATAAGGCAATCAAAGTTTTGGAAATATGAGAGATGCCTGAATCAAACGATCTGCCCGAAATATGCCTTGAATGTGCCGGATTCGATGATGCAAGGCTTCATAAGCACTGTGATGTCTGCCATGAGGTGGGGTTCCCAGAATCCATATTGTGTGATTTGAACCGGTCGGTTCAGGAAACCGCCGATTTTCAGTGTCACGCTTTCAGACCGGCGCTCAGACTGGTCGGGGCGCTTGAAAAGAAAATCCCCGGCCAGGGTGTGAGCGCTGAGGATACTCCTGAAAGAGATTCTTTGAAAGAGCTGTTCCATTCAGACAAAGTAAAATATGAAAGGGCCTTGGCCCTACAGAAACTGCATCGCGACCCTGATACCATCCTGGTTCAGTTGAAATACCATTTGGTTTGGAACGTGTCCCACCGAACGGCGGTGTTCGTTCCGGTCGGCGACTTTATCGATGTCGTCCATGATGCGTTTCTGGAATCAAGTGAGGTCGCCCAGGGGTTCGTGAACCTTCTTTATCTGGCTCCGGATCACGTGCATGTATACGTGGAGTCGGACGGGGAGCGTTCCATTGAGAAAATGGCAAACGATATCAAGCGACTCTCAGCACAGACCATACTCGAAAGATTTCCCTCATTACGAGACACACTTGGTGCAAGCATCAACATTTGGGATGAGGCCTACTTTGTCGAGACGGTGGGTTAGAAAAGCAGTTCTTTTTTCTCGGCCGGAATCACGGGGCTCTGAACAAGCTCGTCAGGAAGCCTGCTTCAGCGGCATTGCTATCTCGGCGGGTCTTCTAAGAAGATTCTTCTGAAATCCTTCCGGTACGATTTTGGGGTGTCGTTTTGATAGATCCAGTATGCGGCAATGGCCCTGATACGTTCCATCGTCACAACTCCCGTATCGAGCAACAGTTTCATGAGATCCAGGGTTTTCAGAGTGAATATCTCGAATTCCTTTGCTACGACCAGCATATCGTCATCATCTGTTACGATGGGTATCTTCAAGACATAGGCATATGAAAGCGCCTTTGAGTCTGGCGCTTTTCATGTCTGGGCTTGGGCTGCTCTTCCCTTCTGCTTCCTTCTTGACTCTTACGCCACAATCAGCTAAAGAAAATGCATAATTACAGTACAGCCGTTTCATTCTTTGAGCAACCACATACACAGGAGGTTAAATGAGCCTCAAAGTATGCCTACCCGAGTCCTAGCGGAATGCCTCAAGCCCTTTAGGAGTCCAAGATCCTATTGCAACAGAGCAAAACCAGTCACAATCGGAAGGGTCAGGGATGAACTCGGGACAGGTTTTGTGTCCCTCGAGCTTTATTAATCCGATTTTTCCGGCGATATGCCGGACGACACGGAAGGAGGGCTCATGAAAACTAAACTTGATATCATCAAGGCTGACATTGGCAGTGTAGGAGGGCACATCGCCCCCAGCAGGAAGCTATTCTCTATTGTAAAGGACTATGTGAAAAACACTTGCCCCGGACTCATTGATGACGCCTTTATTTCCAGCACCGGGGATGGCAATGCTCACGCCAATTTCCGAAACAAAATAGAACAACTGTTGTCCTTTGCCGACATTAAAATAGGCGGGAACCGTCCTTGGGATCTTCAGGTCCATAACGATGATCTTTATGCAAGATTGCTGGCGGAAGGTTCACTTGGATTGGGTGAATCCTACATGGACGGCTGGTGGGATTGCGACAGACTTGACAAGTTCTTTCATAGGATTTTGCGGGCAGAACTGGATACAAAGGTCAAGACACGGACGGAGTTTTTCGACGTTCTGAAGTCTAAGCTGCTGAACCTCCAGAAGCCGTCCCGTACCTTTCAGATCGGGCAGCGACACTACGATATTGGCAACAACCTATACAGGCACATGCTAGGCGAGCGGTTAATTTATAGCTGCGGCTATTGGAAAAATGCGTCCATCCTAGATGAAGCGCAGGAAGCCAAGCTGGACTTAGTGTGCCGGAAACTGGGCTTGCGTCCGGGCATGCGAGTTCTGGACATCGGGTGTGGTTGGGGTGGAACCGCCAAATTCGCCGCTGAGCGGTACCAAGTCGAAGTTGTCGGCATCACCGTTTCTGAAGAACAGGCAAAGTTCGGAAAAGAGTTGCGCCGAGGACTTCCGGTTGATATCCGGCTGCAGGATTACCGTAACATTAAAGAGACTTTTGATTGCATTTTATCTATAGGCATGTTCGAACACGTCGGTTACAAGAACTACACCACTTTCATGCGCATAGTCAGAAATTGTCTGAAGGATGGGGGGCTCTTCCTACTGCAAACCATCGGTGGAATCAGGTCTGTTACCAGCAACGACCCCTGGATCGAGCGTTACATCTTTCCGAATTCCATGCTGCCGTCTGCGAAGCAAATATGCTCTGCCATCGAGGGTGTGTTCGTTTTAGAAGACTGGCATAGTTTTGGTCCGGACTACGATAAGACCCTTATGGAGTGGTTTCGGAATTTCCATGAGAACTGGGACATCCTTAAGGAATACTACGACGAGCGATTCTACCGGATGTGGAAGTATTATCTGTTGTCCTGTGCCGGGTCCTTCCGCGCAAGGAAAAACCAGTTGTGGCAGATAGTTCTCTCCGCAAATGGTGTCCCAGGTGGGTACCGGTCTATGCGGTGAAGTATAAATGACGAGATCGACACCTACTGCCAAGATATATGGCATCAACCCTAACCCTACAACGACACTTACCGTTGACACCAAATTCTGGATTCTGTCATGCCGGACTTGATCCGGCATCCAGAAGTCGACCTATGA
>JAFGFW010000014.1 GCA_016930875.1 Deltaproteobacteria bacterium
AAGAACGACTCGAGAACATTTGCGGCATAACGTACCCGCAAATATTTGTAAAAAAACTCTTGACTTTTACCGGAACAACTAAAATGCCTAAAATTCAAAGACATACAATAAGTTCAGCTCTCGGTCGAAAATCATTGTTACTTGTTGCCAATTGACGTGAATATGGCAAGCAATTCACTACACTCTTCGTATTCAGGTTTCACCTTCTTCCACGATAGCCATTCCATCTCTACAATTACTTCTAACCAATATTGTGTTTCACTGGCTTCGCTCTCACAAATCTTGATCTTATTCTTGAAATCGGCTTTGCTTCTGGACCGATTTGCTTCTCGGTAATTCGCCCCAATAGAAGTTCCAGCCTTTGTGATTTGATTCCTTACCACTCTGCCCTCGGCAGTGTTGGGTAAACTTGTCGACAATCGAATTATTCGCACAGCAAATTCTCGAGTTCACTTTTCAAGTTCTTTAGCAAATTCTTTACGATTCACATATTGGTCCCACCAATAATTTTAGGCACTTTAGCTCATTTTAGGCATTTCCAACTTCAGGCATTTCTTTAATGGCATGCCCCGCAATCCCCCTCCTTAAACGGCGGATGCATAACCTTGTGCATTAGACTTTCATTCTCAGCGCTGTGTGTTTCATGACAGCCGACACAGTTGGCGCCTCCCAAGGAGATCTCGCGGTGGGCATCCGCCATGGCCTGATCCTTGAGATTATGACAAGCATTGCAAAGGCCCACCCCTGTCCGTGCAAGCAGGCCTTCAATATTGGCATAGTGTGGCACGTGGCATTTCAGGCACATGCCCTGTTTTGCCGGCGCGTGCTGGAATTTGTCCACATCCAGATGAGACGCCAGATCCGGGTGACACGACAAACAAAGGCTTCCCAGAGGCCGGTTCAACCGCCCTTTTATCTTGCTCCCATGGGGATTGTGACATGCCGAGCACGCTCCCTCTTTAAGAGGTGTGTGGATATGCTCGCTTTTTGCAGATGATGCCCGGATCTTGCCGTGGCACGGATAACAATTGTCTGCCCCTGTCTCAATCAACTGATAGTCATTATCGCTCGCGTGCTCGTCATGGCACGTGAAACACCGCCCTTTCGTAAAGGACTCATGGACGGTCCCGCCGGCAACTTCATCCAGCATGCCTTGATGGCAGTTAAAACAGATGCTGTTTTTGCGTTTAATCAGAAGCTTCCCGTAGGTCGTTGAATGGGGGCTGTGGCAGACCACACAACGTCCGATACGAATCGGGGTGTGAACATTCACGCGATCAAAAAGCATCTTCTCTTTCTGATGGCACGTATAACACTGCTCTGCCTCAGCAAGTTTGAGTTCGAACTTGTGACTGGATGCATGAGGATCGTGGCAGGTTATACACACGCCCTTTTCAACCGGGCTGTGAACATTTGATTGCGTAAAATCATCCTTCTTGTGACATTGGTAGCAAAGGCTCTTGCCGGTCTCTTTCAATTCGTACTTATTGTTTGATGCATGGGGATCATGACAAGCCGTGCAATGTCCCTCCTGAATGGGCCTGTGAACGTGGGGCTTCTCAAAAAACGACTCTTTCTCATTGTGGCAGGAATAGCAGAGCTTTCCGTCGGGAAGAAGGGTCTGGTCATTGTGATCTGTGGCATGGGGGCTGTGGCACGAAAGGCAATCGCCCTTGTTTACCGGCTGATGGACATGGTTCTTCATGAAGACTGTCTTGCTTTTTCCGTGGCAACCATAGCAGAGTATTGCCCCCTCTTCCTTTACGTCCAGGGGCCGGGCAGATTCCGGCCGGTTATGGCACGCGGCGCACCGGTTTTGATCAAGGGGCGAATGAACGGATTCTCGAAGCAATCTCGTATTGGAAGAAGAATGAGGCGCATGACACGACACACATGAATCCCCTGCCGGCCTGTACCCGGAATGGCCCTTGATGAACTTTGAATTCTCGAAATCGTGACACTTCCGGCAAACACCGGCCTTTGACTCAAAAAGCAACTCCTCATGCTCAGAGCCATGAGGGTCATGGCAAGTCAAACACCCTCTGCCGGATAAAGGCTCATGTTGCATAGGCCTGGAAAAGGTGTCTTTCTTGTGGCAGACAAAACAAAGATCGTTTCCCTTTTCCTTTAACAGGTTCTTGTTCGCCGACGAATGGGGATTATGACAGCTTGTGCATTCTTCGTTCTTGGCAGGGCCGTGCACATGCTTTCTGAGGGCAAAGGTCTTGCTCCCCTTGTGACAACCGTAACATAGCTTCTTTTTGCTCACCTTCAGATAGGCGCCGCCGATCACACCGTGGGGCCGGTGACACGATTCGCACTGATCCTTGTCTACCGGCCCATGAACGACTGAGACCTTCTTGAACTCCTCGGCCTTATCCTGATGGCACTCCACGCATTTTTTCCTCACAAACCCCCTGGGCACCCTTTTCTCGCAAGAAACAGCACAACAAAGGATGATTGCGATCACTAACAGAAAAAAAATGGCTGGTTTTGTCAGTCTCATAGGCTAGCCTTGACTACGTTTGCCTTCAGTTTCCCTGGGTAGATCTTTCCATATTTCGTAAGTAGGAGTAAAGGTGTTCTCGAATTTCTGGTTAACCACAGAGACACGGAGAGCACTGAGTTAATTCTCTCTTTGCCCGATCGGGAGACGACGATCGTGCAAAACACCACTGCCCTCCGGGCATGCCTTGAGACTCCCAGACTGAAAATAAGTACCTGGAGGCTAATTGGCTAACCGCTTTATCCCTTCCCTTAATACAGAAACGTTGAAATTGATCAGAAGGCCTAACTTGATGCCCGTCAACTTTAGATAGGTCAATAGCTGAGCCTCATGAATCGGCAGCAGACCTTCACATGCTTTCAATTCAACAATTAATCTGTCCGCGACCACAATATCCAATCGATAGCCGCTATCGAGCTTAACCCCCTTATACTCAACTGGCAAACCCTTTTGCCTTTCATATGGAATCCTTCTCAACCCCAGTTCCCTGGACAGACAATCTTCATAAACAGACTCCAATAACCCAGGTCCAAGGGCCTTGTGTACCTCAATGGCAGCGCCAATGACTTCGCCAGTGAGGTTATTTATGTCCACGGCGTTATACATTTTGTCTGCCGGTCCCTTCCGCTGTTTACAGAGGTATTCTTTTCCTTGGCCATCGTCTCCCGGCCAGGGAAAAACTCTTGTCCTCCGTGTCCTCTGTGACTCTGTGGCTCATTCTCCCTGTCATTGATGCCAGTATTTTTCCTCTATCCCCTTGAGGGCCTTCTTGTGGATCTTGATCTTGGAGGCCTTGCGCAATCTGGACAAATACTCAGATAGCTTCTTCTCAAACTTCTCCCGCCCCACAATCCTTTTCAATCTTTCAAGCACCCTGGAAAACTCTATGGGCTCCCCGCCCCTTTTGCCTTTCAACTTGATGATTTTGTGTTGCCTTCCATCGGCAATAAGATCACTGAACTCACCGACCTTGAGTTGGCTAAGCGCATCTCTCACAGCAGGAGAAAAGCTCTCAGCACGAACCCACGCCATGCCTCTCTTTGCCGAAGAGCCCTCTGACACAAGAGTAGCCAGAAATTCAAAATCGGCGCCCTGCCTGAGCTCCTCAAGGATCTTTTCCCCCTCTTTGCGGTCCCCAAAGCGCATCTCGCGTAACCATACTTCATACCCCTTTTTGAACTCGTCTATATGTTGGTTATAATACTGTGTCAACTCCTTTTCCGTGGGAATGGCCAAGGGATAGACCAACTTTGCCTTGAACTCATTTACCAGAAGGGCCTCTTTGCGTTTTTCGACCGTATCGGCAAAGCCCGGAGCATTCATGTAATTACGGCTTAAGGCCTCCTGCTCGATCAATTTGTAAGTGATCAGGCGATCCAGGACCTTTGATTTGAGGTCTTTTCGTTTTTTCTCCGTCTGCCCATTGTCCTTTGACCTGCGAAACATTCCGGCCTGTCTTTGAACCGCCTGTTTCATATCATGGACGAAATCACCAATAGGAATCGGCTCGCCATTCACGTGCGCAATTGTCGGCTTTGTCCCTGTATAATCCTTTTCCGAATCGAGAAGCTCAACCAACTCCTCGTCAATCCGTATATCGGCGTCCTCTCGTAACCTGGCAATAAAACCATCGGACAATTCCTTTTGCTTTTCCTTTCTGAGTTTTTTCTCAATACGCCTTCTTAACCGCTGAGATATTTCTTCCTGGGCCTGGCTCTGCTTCTCATGATGCCTCTTGAAATAGTCAAGGATCTCTTCTTCGCTTACGTTGACCTTATCAAGAACCTCTTCCCTCCTTAACTCCAGAATCGATTGTGTTGCCAGAAAAGATTTCACTCTCTTTTCGAAACCAGGGTCCCTGTCGAGTCCCACGCCGCGGGCCTCCTGGATCATGAGACGCTCATCGATCAACTCTTGAAGAAGATCCGAAATATCGACCCCGCCTGCCCCTCCTTCAGGGCGGGCTCCAGGCTTGTACCGGTGAATCGCCTTGATCCTCTCTTGAAGGAGACCTTCGTCAATGGCTTCACCGTTTACTTCTGCGAGGACCACTTTCTTGCCGGAAGAAGCACAAAGGGACTCCACTCCATGAAGAAAAAACAAATAGAATATGAAGAAAGCAAATAGAAAGGATTTTTTCATAATGATAAACGATAGATGATAAATGCTACGGCATTGCATCAATCATCTCCCCAACCACCTTCCTGGTTAATTCGCCTGCTGACCTTATCTTGCCGAAATCAAGTACCTTTATGTAGTCGTCACCTGTTCTTCTCTGTTGGGCCATAAACAGGATCTTCCCGGTTCTCGTATCGACCAACCTTGAACTAATGCAAACAAGGGGCACAACCGCTCTTCTTCCTTCTTCGGCGCCGATGTATTCATCCACTTGACCCAGGACCACGGCATCCACACCCAGTCGTTGGCCCATTAGCTTTATAGTATCAAGATCTACGCCCGTCCTCACAATGATCCTCTCCGTCACAAGGAAGCTCTTGATGTTGCCAGGAAATTCCACCTGAAACGTTCTCGTATCAACAAGCCCTGCGATAAACGCCCCTGTTACGATTTTGCTCGCCTCGGCAACCTGTGTGTTGTTATAGAAAGGAAAAACCGCAACCTTCCTGATCTGCGATTGGTCAAAGTCTTTTCTCACGTATGCATTAGGTCCCAAGCCGGAACACCCCGAAAGAAAAAGCGAAAACGAGCAAAGAACAAAAGAAAGAAAAAAACAACTTCGTGCTTTCGTGGTTACAGAAGTCATTGTCATATCCTGAATTTCTTCATTTCCGCCTGAAGGTTCGCACTGGCACGATTTACCTTCTCCAGGGTTCTCTCAGTATCTTCGGCAGAGCCTTCTTCAAGAAGTTTGCCTATCTCTTCCGCCGTATCATTGATTCTTCTGACCTGATCCCTCAAGTCGGCCACCATCACGTTGATGGCATTTGCCAGGTCAGGCACCTCGCTGCCTTTTCGAAGCTTTATGACCTTTTTCAAATCCCCGTTGCCGATGTCAACGAGATCCTTTTCTATCCGGTGCAGCGGCCCTGCAAAGGCGTGTGGGAAGAAAAGGGCCACAACAACCCCCAAGATCAAGCTCGAAAAAAAACCACATACAAGCACGGGCAAGAGAAAGTCCAGGAAGTTCTTCGCCTTAACGTGAAACAAACGGTAGGAAATCCCGACGTTTATGTTGCTGTAAAAATAAAATACCGCCCCCGCAAGAACCAGAGAGAGAAAAACAATCCCCCAAACCTTGAACAACATACGCAACTGGAGTTGTTTTTTTATGGAGTAATTGAAAAACCTTTTCCGCTTATAACTTCTCTCGGTTGACATAGTACCTCCGTTTCTTTTCTGACACTCAATACCCCTCGTGGCAGGAGATGCAAATATCTCTTGTGATTTCTTTTCGGGCAAAATACCGCTTGCTCCCGCCATGAGGAAAGTGGCAGGTCACACAGGTAAGAACGCCGCCTTCCAATGTGGGTAAATCATCAGGGACCTTTGTTTTCTCGCTTGCTCCTATTCCCACAGGGTGAGATATCCCCAGATCTTCAGGAGGATGACACTCATATTGATAGCATGCATCAATGGTCAAGGCCTTGCTATTTTTTTCACGCACTTCCGGGTGGTCATCTTCAGAGCTCGTCACTGCCCGTAACTGCGGCTCTTCTTCCGGTGACGGTTCCTCCACCTTGAGGTATTCAACGCTTACACTTGAAGGCTTCGTGGTTTCAAGATACAGGCCAAGATCGGAATTCAACAAAAATGTCTCTACCCTGTTTACGGCCAAGCCCAAGCCCCTGTTGTCCGCTTGATCTGCCCCTTTCTTCTCAATATCGAACGGCAGAGGCTGTGTCTGGGCCGTGTTGAAAGCCAAGTCCTCAGAAACGGCTTCATTGCCAAAAATGTCCCGACTCACAGCACAAAAGTGGTATTGCCTTCCTCCTTCCAGTTCATAGATGTTCACGCTATGCTGCCTGACCAGCGCGTTATCTTCCGGGGTGCGCGGGCCATACGGGGCTGAGAATCCGTATTCCACACAGGAAGTCGATGGCTCGTCGGTCTCCCACGTTATGGTAGTTTCAAGGAATACACCCTTTACGACAGGACCCACCTCGACTCCGGATATCTTGGGCGGCTTCTTGTCGTCCCTTCTAATGTCCTGAACATTTTCCGGCACGACCCCCTTGAATTCCTTTCTCACCTTGTTTCCGGACATGTCTTGAAGGGCAATAGTGATATCGTACGTTGCTCGGTAAGCAAGACCCCTGAGCAAGATTGTATGTTCGGCAAGATACTCAGGATAGCTCAAAACGACAGGCTGCAATATCTCCCTGCTCAATGTACTACTATCAACGCTAACAATGCTCCCTTCCAAATGACATTTTTCGCATTGTTTGTCTGCAAACGAGGGATGCTGGTAAAAATTGGAAAGGCCTTTTTCGTAAACATCTTGATGGCAGGACACACAGGCGCTTTCAACTTCATCATTCTCAGAAAGGGCCAACGACCAAAGGAGCACAACCAGCGCAAGGCCTAATAAGACCAAACATTTTTTCTGATCTATCCGATCAAAAATCCTCAATCCAAATCTCCCTTTTTTCCTCAACCGGCTTTGATTCAATCCTTTCAGGCTCAAGCCGTTTCAAGGGTTGGTTTTCCACCCGCAACCGGTTGCCTGCAACATCACTTACTTCAAGGGAATAGCTAAGAAAATCATCTCCCTCTTGTTTCAGCCCTTTTTTGCTTTTTTTTTTACTTTAGCGGCCAATGTTCCTGGAATATCCCCTTCCCCTTCAAACCTTGCTGCCTCAGATCCTGTTCTATCGTAAACAATGAGCTCCCAGTATGCTATCTCGCTTCTGTCATTGGCCTTCAGGGCCAGGGTCATGCCTTCTTCACTTTCCTCGGCAACGGCAACAGCGACTTTGGGCGCTGTCGCATCCACCACGACCTTCTCTTTTAACGTAGAAGTCGTGTTGCCGGCCTCATCCTCTACAATCAAGCGACAAAAATAGATCCCGTCTTGAACGGCCTTATAGTCATTATCCACACCCCTCCACACAAAACCCTCAGGCAACGCGCCCATGCCATCCTCTGACCGAACAACCCGGCCGTCTTCATTGCTAATCTCGACCTTCCAGGTCCTTAAAGTAATTGCTTTAAGGACTTCAGGAATGAACAGAACATGGTCATTGATGTCGTCATTGTTAGGAGAAATAAGCCTTCGCCGCGGAGAAAGGGTAATTTCCGGCGGGCTGTTGTGAACACTTACGCTCGCCATAGCATCTACGTTGAACATCCTGTTCCATCGATCAGATATATAAATCCTGAGAGGATAAACTCCTTCCACCGAGGGCGCAGTCATGGCTCCGGAGTACCATCTTCCATCCCTGGTCTTTAGCTCAATCTCACTATCGAGGACAAAGGCCTTAATATCTCGCACCTTTCCCGTAATCTCCTTCACCTCCAGAGACAGCCGGGCCGTTTCACCACCTCTCAATACACTAGGGGAAAAGCTTGCATGTATGATCTCAAAGGGCGAGACTGATGAGCTATCCAGGTTCACAGTACCGGGCAAACCTTTCAGGAGTTCTTCTAAGACGACCTCTACAAGTTTCTCTAAAGAAGTTAGCTTTCCCAGCCCGAGAAACGTGGCATAGTCGGCTCCCGTGCGTGAAACACTATTGGCCCAGATGACAGAAGCATCAACACAATCGATCATCTGTGCGTTCATGCAGATCTGGGGGTTTTCGCCACCTGTAATGAGGTCCACAGATCCAATCAACAAGGCGTCCACCTTCAAGACCGTGCCCATCGCCCTGATGGCCGGACGGTCCAGAAAATCCGTCCTGCGAATCCTTCTTTTGACAAGAAAATCTTCCAGGACATCCTGAGAAATGACGTTGAAATTATGCTTTCTCAGGTCTTCGGTTACAACGCTGGTAACATCAATAGAGAGGTCTTCTACGGTAAATGTCCCAAAAGGCATCACGGCCACGGTCTTTATCTTTACTCCTTTTCCTGCGCCAAAGACCTGGCCCAACAGCCCAAGGAGCAAAACCAAGAAAACTACAATGGATGCACGGCCTTTCACAAGAACATCACCTCAAGTGGCAAGACACATAGAATATCGACCCGCCTGCCGGACGGGCAGGAATCCGAATCGTGATCGTCCCCAGAGTACATTTACCCCCCAAAAAGAGTATCCAACATCTCTTCCACCAGTTCCCTGGAGAGATCACTCGGGCTTTTTTTGCCAACCCCAAACAGCCGGTCCAGAACTGTCGACCCTTTCAGGCTCTGCGTTGCCTCCCACAGGATCTTATAAGACTTCACATCTATGAGTTTTATAGAAAGAGAAACCTCAGGATAGGAACTTCCACCTGTGCGAGAGACCCCGTATTCTTCTACCGATCCCACGATGAAAGCCTGCACGTTCAGCCGCTTTCCGGCCCTTTCCGCAGTGTTCTTGCTTATCACTCCTTCTTCTTCCCTGAAACCTTCCTCTCTCAAAACCTTGGTCACCTCTCCGAATTCAACCACGTCAAATACGCCCCGTCTCAAGACCTCGGCAGCCACCACGTTCATCACCTTGCCTTCTGCGCCTCTTTCCTGTGTAAGGTTTTTAAATGGCACGATGGCTACCGTGGTAACGTACGTCAGATCTGCCGTAGGATGCACATAGCTCATAGGGCCGCCACAGCCTGCAAGAAAGACCAGGGATACAAGGACAACCAATGTGAGTTTCAAATTTTTCATTTGCCTTCCTTTCAACGATATTTGGGTTCCCCGTTTATTCATCTAAAACCTGGCGGAAAGATCCGAGGTAATGGTTTGGGTTTCAGTAGTCGTACTTGTTTCTTGCCGACTCCAGTCATAACCGAATCTGAGGGTCAGAACCCGGCTCAAATTCCACGAAAGGTCAGAGTAGTATGTCAAGCTGTCCGTGTCATTCTTGTCTACAGTATAGCCCATATCAAGCTGCATCTTCTCAGTCATCAACCAGCTCATATTGTACTGCTGCTGAGTGGTCTCCTCCCCTGATATTTCGTTCCTGTCAATGCTGTAAGATCCCCTGAAATAAAATTCGTGGGATGGCCGCCAGTACAAAGTAGTCTTGGCATAGGAAGTGCGTCCGGTTGTATCACCGCTGGGCTGTTCTGTATCTGTCCAATTCCAATTATACTCGATTTCGGCTGTCAACATTCGGGTAAGCTCAAGCCGCAGATTCGAATCAAGAGACTTCGTGGTGGTTTCGGATTGACTCGCCAGGTTTTCAGTGCGGTTGATGTTTGCATCCACATCAAGATCAGCCCCTTCCCGGAGCTTTGCGGTTATCTGAAAGAGCCCGGAAGAACTCCTTGACCGGGTCTCTGATTCTTCCTTTGAAACCGTATGGTTGAAGGAAAGATCCGTGTCAAGGGTCTCAAGAGGGGAGGAAAGAAAATGGAGTAGATACGTGTCAGTTGTCGTGTCATCTGCCTCTGAGTCGTTTTCCCATCGCCTTCTATACTGTGCCCAGGCAGTCAGATATTTATGAAGCTCCCTCTCTACGCGCCCGCTCACGTTATGAGTATCGCGCGTGGTTTTTTGGTCGTCAGGCTCGGTCTTCTGGTCGTCCTGAGTGAAATCGTAAGTGAAGGAAAGCCAGTCCGTTGGCTTATAACCGACACTGGCCTGAATGGTTTCCGTGGTACGCTCGGTTTTGGTGGTGGTATAAGCAGCGTAGGTCGTCACTTTGTACGCCTCGATTTCCGTCACATCAAGGGTATTCAAGTCTTGTGCCGTGTTTACTATCTTGAAGTAACGAGCCTTCCTCTCTGCAAATGAAATCTCAAATCGATTTTCGTCCGTGTCATAATCAAACGTGGCCGAGATGCTTATCCGGTTCCAATCACTGTTGTCACTACTAGTGTATACATCCCACCTGAAACTGTTCTTGTTGAAGGTGGGACCCGGCGCGGTGGTGTAAAGGAAAATCTTCTCCACGTCGGCAGCCAGATTCAGATCTAATCCTATGTTCTGATCCAGGTTACTACTCACCCCGCCAATGGTTATGCCTGCACTTGTCGTTTTGTCGCCATTAACAAGGGCAGGGACGGAAGGGAGAGTGATGGAAGTCTGAGTATCCGGCGGCGTGGGGGCAAGAGAATGCAAGCCGTCATAAGCTCTTTGTATTTCTTCAACGCTGACATCCTGCCCCTTTGTCTCAGTCTCCGTCTTTCTGTTCGTAATCGAATAACTCCCCGAAGATGTGATCTTGTTGTCTAAGAACGACTTCCTGAAATTGACTCTCCCCTCGTGACTGTCGGTCTCCTGGGTGCTGTCAGTCACATAGTTATCCGTCGTGTTGTCTCTGTACTCATAGTTGAAATTGAGAAATTGGAACGTATAGTCCGCACTTCCTGAAAAATTGGTCGTCTTGCTGTCTGTCACATGCACGGGCAAATAATCATAGTCCTTGTCTTCGTTGTAACGAAGCCGCACCTTGGGGTATTTCTCGGACTTCGTTGAAATATTGGCGTTCCACGATTCCGTGGTATACCGGTCTTCATCTGAGACCATGGTCAGGATATCAAGTCCCCTCTCATTGATGCGATAACCCGTGTTGGCGTCAAAATATTCGTTCGTCACATCGAGCCTCAGATCCGGCGACAGACGCGTTGTTTTTTCGTCATTTGACTCGGTCACATTTACGTCGAGGTCGGCAGTAAAGCCCACTTTGGGCGTCAAGGCCTTGCTCACCCCGAGGTTATATACCTGGGTAAACTGCCAGGAACTGGTCTTCTCCCCTCCAGCCTCAGTGTCTGTTGAAGTGTGAGTCAGGTGGGCCGAGCCATGGATGTCATCCTCGGCACGCAACTCATGCAAAGGGAGCAATACAATGAACAGAAGAAGAACCACGACAACACGAAAGTACGAAGGCACGAAAAAAGAAAATTTCGTGTTTTCGTGCTTTCGTGGTTTTTTCATATTTCCTGTCAGAAGAAAAACGAACTCTAAAAGTAACGGACTAATCCTTCACTCCTCTATCACCGCAATCCCGCATGGTTTCCTCCCCACCTCAATCACCGCTTTCACTTTTTTTGTTGCAAGGTCAACAACAGACACATCCTCTGAAAGCCTGTTGACCACATAGAGCTTTCTTCTTGGGGTGTCCATGGCCATGTGCGAAGGGAGGTCCCCCACTGACACGTTTTTTGTGACCATGTCCATGGATGTGTACATGAAGACAACCTCGTTGTTGTTCGCAATGGACACGTAAACCCACCCGGACAGGCCCGATTGCACCCTCAGCGGCCTTTGGCCTACCGGTATCGTCTTTGTCACTGAGTAGGAGCCAATCTGTATCACGGAAACAGTGTTGGAGCCTGAATTGGCCACATAAAGCTTGTCGTCCTGGACTGCCAAACCAGTAGGATTCAAATCAACCGTTACGGTATGCTCCACAGCGTTTGAAGCCGCATCGATGATCGATATTGAGTTATCCGCATTGTTCGCCACATAGACCTTGCCTCTGTCTTGGTCATATGTAATGCCAACAGGGCGGCGACCCACAGTTATTCGTTCAGTCACCATCTCAGAGGCCGTATCTATTACCGAAACATTGTCTGAATCCGGGTTCGTGGCGTAAAGCCATCTGCCGTCTCCGGACAAGGCAAGATCGTCGGGACTGTAACCGAAATTGCCGATCGTATTGGTCATCCTGTTTGCGTCCGTGTCAATGACTGAAATGTTGTTGGAACCTGAATTAGCAACATAGACCTTGGTCCTGTCCGGGCTTGTCACTATTCCCACAGGCTGCTGCCCGACTGCTATGGCCCCGACCACGATGTCCCGTTGCCTGTCTATCACCGTAACCGAATCAGACTCCGAGTTTGTCACATAGAGCAATATCTTCTTTATTTCCATACCCTGCTTCCGAATAGCCATCTTCGGCGCAAAAAGGTATTTGTTAAAAACAGACTCCTCCACATTCCAATCAACAAAAAGCGCTAGGCTTTCACGTCGAAAAACTACAAATTCTATGTCCAAAAAATGCTCCCCATCAGGTTCAGGCAAAGCAAGCGAAAAGGTCTTGGCGCCCCTTTTCACCTTTGCCTCAGACATCTTCCATTTCATGCGTTCATACTTGCCGGCAGGAAGATAGAACTCGGCCAACTTGATCTGCCTATCCGAAACTTCACCAGAATCAATACGACGTTCCAGAGCCACGTCGATCCACTCACCATTGTTGTTCATGAAGCTAACGCCGGAAATGGCAAAGGTAATGTCAGCGGCCGGTTTCTGCGGACAGGAAAGGTAGAGAAAAACCTGCCCCTCATCGGCCCGAGGTCTTTTGAGATGTTGTTCAAAGGCGCATGATGTGATGGAGGCTACTGCGAGGATTGTCACTATGAGAAAAACAGCCATTCTTTGCATCGTCATCACCGTTTTCGTGTCCGTGTTGCGTATCCGTGTCCGGACACGGCATTTACTTCACACTCAGCACCTGCACTCTGTTGTTGAAGGTATCTGCAACCAGAACGTTTCCAGACGTGTCTACTGCGATATCGCTTGGGTACTGAAACCAGCCTCTCCCCCAACCTTTGCCGCCAAATTCAAACAGAAAACGGCCATTATCGGAATACGTCGTCGCCGTGTGGCGCATATAATCAATCACGTAAACCCTTTTATTCAGGCTGTCCACCCCCAGCCCCCGCGGACGGCTTAACTTGCCGGAGCTTCCTCCTTTTTTCCCGAACTTAAACAAGAAATTCTCGTTCTCGTCATAGACATAGATACGTCCCATGTCCTCGCTCAAAAGGTATATCTTGCCGGCATGGTCTATTTCCACATCACATATGGTGGCCTTTTCTTCTTCGCCCTTCCCAAGGATGTCGGTTGGACTCAAAAGGTGAGAGAACGCGCCGTCTTTCTTCAGAACTACTATACCGGGATAGCCGCTGCCGGCCACGTAGAGCGCGCCTCGCTTGTTGATGGCAACATTCTTTGGCCCAAAGCTATCTGCGCCTTCAAACCCAGAAAAAAAGAGATCCTTTTTCCACTTTAACGATGGACTAAATACAGATATCCTGGCCGTTGGATGTTTCCGACCCGGCGACTGGGCAACATAGAGATACCCCTCCGGATCTACTGCCAGGCCAACGGGGGCCTCGATTCCATCTGATTTGCCAATAGACAGCAACGGATAGAAATCCTGCGTATACACCAATATTCTGCTGTGCCCGGAATCCGTGACATAGATCTCTCTCTTCACTGAATCGACAAACAGTTTCGAGGGATAAGACAACCTTGTTCCCTGGTAATCTTCCCGGATGACACGGAGGCTGGTAATTTTTTTTGGACGGATTTTTTCCTCTGAAGAGGCTACGGGCACAGGCTCACTGGGGCTGCCGGCCCCTTGTTGGGCAAAAAGACACTGGACATGACCCGCCAGGCTCAAAAAAGCGGTAACAACCGCAGCAATGATTGATAGACTTATAACCCGTTTTTTGCTACACTGCCAATAGCTTAAGAATCTGCACATTTCTTGCAAGCCATGAGACAAGGGCCTTCGGTTATGTTCCCGCCCCCTCCCTCCAGGGGAGAGTTTACGGATGGGCACAGATGAAATCGGAAAAAGAACCATCAATGGATGGAAAGTAGTCTAACTTATACGTTTTTTGCCAAAAAAATCAAGTCATAAAATCGCTTTCGCGATTTCATACAACGATGATCATGTATTCACTTAAGGTCAACGAAATATGCAAATACTATTCCACAACGTTGCTATTTAGGGATATCTCCTTTGAGTTGCGTCCTGGAGAAGTACTGGCCATTACCGGCTGGAACGGATCGGGCAAGAGCACGCTGCTGCGCATCATTGCAGGTCTTGTAAGGCCCTCAGCAGGGCAGGTTGAAATGCATGTAAAAGACGAGGCCATACCGAAGGAATCAAGGCGGAGATTTATCGGCATGGTGGCGCCTGCGCTGTCCCTGTATGATGAGTTGACAGCCCTTGAGAACATGGAGTTTTTCTGCAAAGTGAGAGGCGTTTCCTGCCACCGCCAAGACTGTCTTGATATGATGGATCGGGTCGGACTGACCGAACACGCCCACAAAATGTGCAGAAACTTCTCCTCAGGCATGAAGCAGCGCCTGAAACTTGTTCAGGCCCTCATCCATAATCCCCCTTTGTTGCTGCTGGACGAACCCGGATGCAACCTTGACAGCAAAGGGATAAGAATCGTCGAGGAGATCACCCTTAACCAACGTCAGTTCGGCATGACTGTGATCGCATCCAATGAAAAGCGGGAGGTGGACTACGCAGACAGGATCATCAACCTATCTGAATGAAGCTATAGCCATCTGGGCACGTGACCTGCGAAGCGAATTCAGGACGCGCTATGCGGTCAACGCCATCCTGATGTTTGCTCTAACGACCCTGATAGCCGTGAGCTTCTCAATAGGCTCTTTCCGTATCGGAGAAGCTGAAAAGCCCTTCTTGTACGCAGTGCTACTGTGGATTATCCTGGTTTTCTCAGCGCTCTCCGGCCTTTCTCGCTCCTTTGTTAAAGAAGAGGAAGCCGGAACCATGGACGTGTTGAGACTCTCTGCCCGTCCCCAGGCCGTGTTTTTGGGAAAACTGTTTTTCAACTTGACGCTTCTTGGAGCCCTGGGAATAATCATTGTGCCTTCGTTTATTCTCTTGATGAAATACCAGATAGAGCTTCCGGGCTTCTTTGCGGCCATGGTTATCAGCGCGGGCTTAGGTTTAGGTGCGGGCACAACCATCGTGGCGGCCATGATAGCCCAGGCAAGCGCCCGTGGCGCACTGTTTTCCGCCCTGTCTTTTCCTCTGCTTCTGCCCCTCATGATTACTGCCATCAAAGGATGTGAAAGGGCGGCCGTCGGCATGAACACGGCAGGCTGGCCCGAGGTGAGGATCGCAGTTGCGTATGTGGTTATAATGATTATTATGTCATTGTTCTTGTTTCCGTTGATATGGGAAGAATAAAAAAATGCCTTGTGGCTTGCCTTCGGCGTCTCATTCTTGAAAGACCCGGCCAAAACCAAATTTGGCAATCACAGTTGATACCTTTCTTCGAAACGGGATTCCAGAATGACAGAATGCATCAATTTTAGGCATTTTAGCTCATTTTAGGCATTTTTCCTGTGCTATGAAACATACGATAGGCTTTGAAATAGATTCAAATTGACGGACCAAGACCTTAATCAATTGTTGTTTGGATTATGATTTACAAAATCCTATTGGCCATCTGGATGGCTGTTATCATTGTGGCTGCCTTCTTTTTCACAGAAGCAGCTACCGGCTTCCCCGGACAGACGTCCCGCATCTTGTTTTTTCATGTCCCCCAGGCATGGGTGGCCACGCTCTCATTTTTGTTGTCCATGATAGCAAGCGCCATGTACCTGGCCAAACGCAATGTCAGGGCAGACTTCCTGGCCCTGTCCGCCGCAGAGTTGGGATTCCTGTTCTGCATACTCGCCACGGTGACTGGCTCCATATTTGCCAAAGCCACCTGGGGCTCATTTTGGAACTGGGACCCACGTGAAACGAGCATCGTCATACTACTTATGATTTACGGGGCCTATTTTGCGCTCCGTTCTGCCGTGGCTGATCCGGAGAAAAGGCGTGTGTTTGCCGGTGTGTATTCAATACTTGCCTTTGTTACGGTCCCCTTTCTGGTCTTTGTTGTTCCGCGGATCACAGCCTCACTCCATCCGGAAAATACAATGAACCCCGCAAGTCCCGGCATGGATCCCAAAACCTTAACAGTGTTTCTAGGCTCGTTATTTGCATACACGGGATTGTTTGTATGGATGCTCCGATTGAAGATGAGGATACTGAAAATTGAAGAATCGCGAATTCGGGAATTACGAATTGAGCAATTAAGGAAACACGGAGAGGGGCGATGAAAGAAGGTCTCGGTTTTGTCATGGGGGTTAATCTGATTATATGGTGTGGCATAGCCTTTTACCTCTTCATCCTGGATCGAAAGATAAAGAGACTGGAACAGGCGCCCAGAGATAGACAAATCAATGACAAATAAGGAATCTAAACAGTTGCAACAGGATTTAGGCGATTATCAGGTACGTATGCGCAGGTAATTTCCCGTCGCGGATTGCGTTTTCTGCCTTTCTTTTGGAAAGGCGGAAACCTAAAAAAATCCCTCAAATCCTGTCGATCCTGTTTAACAAACCGGCGAAGGCGAATAAATATGAATGAGCTGTAAAACATGCCAAAGAAATCTTACATCATCGGTGGAGTTATCATCGTACTGGCCATGGCCATGGCCATGTATTCCTTTAAATCAACCTTGACCCCCTATGTGACCGTTGGCGAAGCCAAGGCAAGCAAGCGCCCGGTGCAGGTGGCAGGTATTGCGGTCAAGGGGACTGAAAGGTATGACTTGAAGACGAACAACTTTCTTTTTACGCTCCGCGAAGATGGCGGAGCTCAGATGCTGGTCGAATATGACGGGCCAAGGCCTGGAAATTTTGATGATGCAACCAAGGTCGTGGCCATTGGCAAATACGAACCAACGAAGCAGGTCTTTACGGCCAAAGAACTCTTGGTCAAATGTCCAACGAAATACGAAGGGCGAGTTAAAGGGGAATGAGTAATTTGGGTCAAGTTACGATGTGGTTGGGACTTATTGCAATTGGCATATCATCGGTATGCTACGCGGTTGTGGTTTCCGGAAAAGACAGTGAAGTAGCCAAAAATGCAGCAAGGCTAAGTTTCGTCGCCTTTTCCGTTTTTGTGACCATCGCATCCATGCTTTTGATGCATTTCATACTCAACCATGAGTTTGTGTACAGTTATGTGGCTAGATATTCGTCCCGTGATCTTTCTTTGGAATATTTGGTCAGCTCTTTCTGGGCAGGGCAGGAGGGTAGTTTCCTCCTATGGGTGCTGCTTGGGGCCTGGTTGGGTATATTTCTTATGTTTAGGGCCAGAAACATGGAACCCCATGTCATGCTCATCTACAACCTGAACAACGTCTTCCTGATGATTCTCTTGATCAAGCAAAGCCCATTTCATATGCTCCCCCTTCCTCCTCCTGACGGCAACGGACTCAACATGCTCTTACAGGATCCCTGGATGGTTATCCATCCGCCCATAGTATTTCTGGGTTACGCTGCCTTTACTATACCCTTTGCCTATGCCGTGTCTGCCCTGTGGCGAAGAGAATATGATGCTTGGATCAAGCCTGCCTTACCCTGGACGGCTTTTGCCTTCGTTAGCCTGGGCGCCGGCATCATCATCGGCGGATACTGGTCCTATAAGGTGCTGGGATGGGGTGGCTATTGGGGTTGGGATCCGGTGGAAAATGCCTCTCTGTTACCGTGGCTGGCGGGCATGGCATTGATGCATGGCATGATTTTGCAGAAGACGCGAGGCAAATTGCGAAAAACAAACTTTATGTTGGCCGCCTTCTCGTTTCTTCTGGTTATCTACTGTACGTTTCTCACCAGATCCGGCGTCCTGGCTGATTTTTCCGTTCATTCTTTCGTAGATCTTGGCATCACCGGCTGGCTGGTCATCTTCATGTTCGCCTTTATCGCCATTTCCATTTTTCTTTTCGTGACCAGGGCCAAGGAGATCCCCGTATCCAAAAAGGGGGAAAACCCGAGCTACTTCTCAAGAGAATTCGGCCTTATTGCCGCCATGATCCTCCTTTGTCTCTCTACCCTTGTAACCGGCCTGGGCACGTCCGCGCCTCTCATAACCAGAATGCTCGAACAGGCATCAAAGGTGTCAACAGAGTTTTACGTAAATACGAATCTGCCGCTGGCGCTTTTTATGTTACTCCTTTTGAGCTTTGTCCCATTGATGGCCTGGGGTAAAAACAGCTTTTCAAAAGTCGGCGCCAAGGCAAAGTGGGCTGGAGCGGGGGCTGTAGTCGCCTTGGTAATCACACTGCTAAACGGTTATCCAGACATGGAAGCGCCGCTTCTTTCACTGGGTGTATTACTCCTTTCAATACTTGGCGGCGCAGTAACAGGCATGAATCTTTTGCTGGCCACAAAACTCATCAGAAAAAAAATCACCATTTCAAGCGGCGCTATTGCCCATCTTGGGGTAGGCTTGATGTTTCTCGGTATTGTGGCCTCGTCTGCCTATGACAGGTCGGAAAAGCTGCTACTACCACAGGACACGGTCAAAAGCGTCCTTGGCTATGAGATTATGCTCAATGGTCCCCAATTCTCAAGAGAAGGCAAAGGGATGCGCCTCCACTTTCCTTTAGATATCAAAAGAAGGGAATCTCAGTTTACTGCCAAACCTGACATCTATTCTGAGCGAGGGCGAGGCGGCAAAATGCAACGTTTTACCCATCCCCATATCCGCAAGGGACTCATGTCCGACCTATATATTTCACCACTGGACTTTGAACCTGGTCAAGAGAAGGGTTCAGGAAATTCCCTCGATCTAAAAAGGGGAAACAAAATCGCCTTTCATGACTACGAACTTGAATTTACGGGTTTTGATGTGTCAGGCATGATGGGACAGGACGCCCGGAATATGACAGTGGGAGCAAATATTGTTGCTTCCTACAAAGGCGACGACCGCGCAACCTTGAAACCGGTCATAACCATGAGCAAGAAACATGGCCCATCTAGCCCATCCAGCCGTGTAAAACTGCCGGGACCGGATGATGCATATCTGACCCTTGAAAGAATAGACGCAGGCGCCAAGACTATAGGCCTTGTTTACGAAGGCCCCGGATCTGCCTCGGAAAAAAGCGCTGAGAAGAGCCCCCCCGCCGTCATTGCAGAGGTTAGCATCAAACCCGGCATGACCGTCCTGTGGCTTGGGACTTTCCTGATCCTTGTGGGAGGCAGCATTGCAGTTGTTCGCCGCTGGCCGAAGTAACCTCAAAAACCTATCAACGACGTTCTCATTTCTCCTGGCTATCGGCCGATGCTACTGTCCATCCTTGCTTGTATGGCAGATAAAACAGCCCGTGCCGTCAGCCCCGCCGCCACCGGCAATCATGTCATCTTTGTAATTCCACCTGAGCATGTCATCATAAGGACTCCCGTGGGCCACGTGGCAAGAAAGACACATGACCATGTCCTCACCTTCGCCCAAATACACCATGCTGTCTGCATCATTCCAATCAAAAGTACCACCACTTGTGGGTCGAGCTACGGGCAGCATGGGATCATAGGTGCCTGTGCCAGACGACCCATCCGCTCCAAAGGCAAAGGCGTACTCTCCAGAGTTCGGTATCCTAACATCCGAGGGGTGCCTGAGCCACCTTCCGGATCCGTCCGATTGCTCGTTTTGCATATGGAAATCACCGTGACAACCGCAGCAGAAAGCTGTCATCGTATTGCCAAGGCCACCAAAAGCAGTAGTGCTGTCCAGGCTGGTTTCGTTACCCAAATACTCATTGTGGTTGGAAGCAGTAGCGCCATAATTCCACTTCTCATGTTCAATCCCGGCAACACCGTTGAGATTCCCCCCTTGATGCCCTTGAAGGAAGCGGTACCAACCTTCATCCGCAGTGTCCACCACGGTGTCTGAGTCATCAGCATGATGAAAACCTTTGGGGCCATCAGTATCTGACACCATGTGGCACCCAGTGCAACCCTGCCTGTCAGCCAAACCCGTATAACCATCAACGTAGGTGGCGTGAAGGTTATTGTGACAGGAGTCAGTGCCGCACCCAGTACCCCAACTTCTCCCAGGAGCACCCTCAAGCAAACCCTCATCCGGATTATCGGAAAACACATTGTGTCCTTTGGCATCATCACCCTGGCCCACCCACCAGAAATTCCCGCCGGCCAGGGTGTTAGTACCAAAGCTCGGCAGACCTGTGTCGGACATGACGTAAGGAACGGTGTTGTTGCCGTCATTGGTCCCGGTGTGGCATCCCACGCAGGTATTTGGACGCTATACGGCCCCCCTGAGGCCACATCAGCCCCTCCCTGGCTTGTTTTGTTATGCATGGTGTGGCAGTTGTCACAACGACCTGTAACTTTAGCCCACACGGAATCGGAGGGAAGGGCCGTCAACCCCAATGCAGCAAAAACTGCTACAAGAACCCTCACGCTTTTTCTCATAACAAACACGATCAACTCAATGAAATGTTATTGGAAAGCAGGGAACCAATTGGGAACCTCAACGACTATCAAAAAAAAGCGTGGAGCAAGCACGCGAGCTTCTCTCCACGCATCGAACATATCTAAAATTCTAGCAAGGGATTACCGCTTTAAGCTCTCGGCCGCCTTTTATTATGGCTTTTCCCTTTGCTTGTCATGGCATCCAAGACAACCTGTAGTGACTGAGCCACTGCCTGCCTCCTGTGCGGCATAGTCGAATCTCAGGATGTCGTTGTACTCAGAGCCATGGGCCCTATGACACGAAAGGCATGTAACATAGACGCTCAACGCGCCACCACCACCGGTACCTGGGTCTGCAGCATCAACCATTCCCACGGGATTAAATTTCCAATCATTTTCATCATATTCGCCAGCCGTTCCGGGAATCTCCCAGTCCGCCGGAAGCGCCTCATCCGTAGGGTGCCTTATCCACGCGCCTGCAGCATTCTTTGTATCCCCCACGTCAACGCCGTGAAAATTTCCATGGCACTTCCCGCACAACTCACTGATAGAGGCCTCGTCCGCAGCGGTCTGGTCAGCACTATATAAGTTATGGTAATCATCACTCGAAGGAGCATCATTTAAAGCCTCTTCATAATCGTTATCACCACCAGTACCATTTCCTATAACCTCTTCACCATCAACTCCAAGAAGCCGATAACCCAACTCAGTGTTGTTCCCGTGATGTCCACCTGAAATGGCTTCCGCCTCATCAGTAGTGTCTTCGGTGCCATGGCATCCAGCTGAACCGGCACACGTTAAACCGCCTGAAAGGGCCTCATCACCCGTGTACCAATCGGAGGAAAGTTCAGTGCCATCATAACCGGCAGGTTCCTCTAGGGATCCATATGTGTGACTATTGTCGTTATGGTCTCCCCCGCCATCCGTAAAGTACCCGCCTGCAAGGTAGTTGTTGGGTGTTCCAGCCATCTTCACAAATGGGTACCCGTTGGAAGAAGGGTCACTGCCGGTTGTTGTGTGACATCCTAAACACGTATCCACCAGCAAGGAACCTATTTCAGTATCATAAGGCCTATTTACCCAGGTAGCGTGGAGCGTACCTCCTTGACTGCTGTGCATGGTGTGACAGTCGACACACGGACCCTGGACCTGTGCCACGGCTGGGCCAGAACACATTACAACGAAGACTACTGCCCCCAATAAGATTGTTAACCTAAACATTGTCTTTCTCATTCCTCGCACCTCCTCCTTTCCATTTCCTGTAAACTCCTGAATCGTTAAGCTGTCCCAAAACTGTTTCTTACATAACGAGATAACATCATGTATCATCGCAGCATCCGTGCCAACGAAGTCACAATCGGTAAATATTGCGATATTGCAATTCAATCAATAAATTACAAGCCCTTAACAACGCGGACACAATGTGACATTGAACAAAAAGTGGAAAGAAAGTGCCACTTTATGGGAACCCTTTTTCACTCATTGTGTGAAAAAAGTTCCTCATCAAAAAAGCCGGACCACGTTCACGCAGTCCGGCTGTCCTTATCCTCAAGCCCCTGACCCTCCGTCTCCCGATCACTCGGGATTTGGCTTTGCACAAACGTCAGACTCCCGAGCCGTAACTTCAGGCCACTCGGCTCACTTTCCTTGCACGTGCACCTTGTCACATCAACAGATCATGGGCGATGCCGTGGCAATCCCGGCAGTTTGTAGCCTTCATGGCCTTGGGATGAGGCTCCCCGTGGCACATGCCGCAAGCCGGAATCTCTGCGTGACTCCGATGGCAGTCAGCGCACGTGACAGCCGTATGCTTGGTCACCTTCTTTTGCAGCAAGTCGTTTACGTCTTCATGGCACCCTGCGCAAATGGCCGACTCTGTGGTCTTGTCATAGGCTATCTGTGTTGGTTTGTGTACAGGATGGCACGTCATGCAGTCCTTTGTGGCCAACTCCACCGCAGGGCTGTGGGATTCATGGCAGACGCTGCACTCAGGGATGAACCCGTGTTTGTCGGCATGGCAGTCAGCGCAGGCCACATCGCTTGTATGCTTGCTAGGGAAGTTCTCTATTTCACCGCCCTCTTTTGTGTGGCAAAGGGCGCAGGATGCCTCGACCTCGGCCATAGGAATGACTAGCGGCTTATGGGGATCAATATGGCAAGTCAGACAAGGGGTCAATACCTTTTGATCTCCGTGGAACGCCCCGCCGCTGGCGCTCTTGTGGCACCAGGCGCAGTCAGGCATGATCTGGTCATAGTTTTGCTTGCGGGGATTGTAGATATGGTACTCTCTGTGGCAGCGCACGCAGTCAATCTGGTGCCTGGCTCCTTCTTTCTTGATGGTCTGAAAAATCGAGAAATGACACTGACCGCACTCCACCGTGGTAAGGGGCTTTACCTCCATCTGATAAGGCGACATCTGGGCTTTGGAGGCAGCCTCTCTTGCCTCTGCTGACGGCGGCCCCACCATGTCTTGGAGGGCCACGGTGGCCGTCCCAAAACGTATCCCCTCATTGCTTTCAAAAGCGCCAATCAAGACGATGATCAAAATGATCAACACGATACCGATAAAACCTGCAATCCATTTTGAACTCTTCATAATTGTACCCGTCCTAGCCATTCTCTCGATCAATTGTTACCGGCAGAACCCCCGGATCAACTATTATCTAGCCTTTTAGATCATGTGCTATGCCATGGCACTGGCCGCACTCGGGAAATTTGTCCAGTATCCCCTTTGGATGCGGGTTTGGATGACACGCATAGCATGGTGGCACGGTCTTGTGTTTGTTCTTGTGGCAAAAGACACAGGAAAGATCATGGTGCTTGGTCGTATTCTTTGCCAGCAGGTCCATTGCCTCCTCATGACAGGCCCCGCAATAAGGAGATGGGGTGTCCTGGGCATAGGTAATTACCAGAGGCATATGAACAGGATGGCAAGACACGCAGGCCTTAAAATCCATATCCTCGGTGTGTTTTTCGTGGCACTGCGTACAGTCCGGAATCTGCCGGTGTGCTGCGTGGCACTCGTTACAGGCCAGATCCGTGTGGGCGCTCGGGTGCTGTTCGACCTCGTCACCCTGCTGCTGGTGACATGTAAGACAAGGTCCGGTGATCTCGCCTTCCAACTTCAAATCAAGGGGAGCGTGGGTGTCAGTGTGACAACTTGCACACCCCTCCAACTCATAATGGGCCTCCCCGCTGTGGCAGATACTGCACTCCGGTATGGCGCCTGCACCCTCGGGTGGATGCTCCTGATGACAGTCCAGACAGCCAACCTCGGTCCTGTGTTTCTCTCCGCGGGTTGCTATGGTCTGAGGCTGCTGGGGGTGGCATACTACACAGTGCGCATTGGTCAGAGTCGGGACATCAGGCTCTGCCTGAACCTGCTGGGGTGCTGCGGTCGTCGGCCGAACGCGAGTGGTTTGTTGACAAGCAAAGACGCAAATCAAAGCGATTACGCCAAGAACGCCAACGACAACCCCAATTGATCTTGTTGCCGTCAGGCTACTGAAAAATGAAACGCCTCTTTTTCTCTTCAGTACACCCATTGTGTCTCTCCTCCAGGTGAAAGGCTTGTTCCCAAGGCCATCTTTGCCGCTCCAAGGTCAAGGGAAAATGTCAAAAAATATTTTTTGTCCAGAATACCCATCATCGAGTACAAACTCGCGTTCTCGCTATCACTAGAATAGAGTGATGTCAAGCACTTTTTGACAATTTCGCAAGCTGTTACCCGCCTCTTGGGGGATTCAGATAAGGGGGCTTGCAAATGCCATTGACGGAAGAGTAAACGAAATAAATGTGGCGGGTTGCGGGGTGTCCGGTTCGCTAGGTCGAAACGCTTCGCTGGGTGACGCCTAGCCATTTCCGGGAAGTGGCTCACTAATCTTTCCAGGTATGGCAAACCGCACAGCCGTTATTGCCAGGAGGCCAGTTCTTGTAGTCCCAGCGCATGAGCTTAAAATAGTCAGTCGCGTGGGCGCCATGGCAAGAAAGGCACATCACAATGTCATCATCGCTCCCTGGGGGATCAACACTATCTGAAGGGGTTTGTTGAGGGATGGTCACCCTCGCGACAGGCGCCACTAGGCTATAGTTGACGTAGCCTACATATTCCCCGGTACCAGGAAGGGACGTATCTGTCGGGTGCCTGATCCATGGGGTTCCCCCACTTGTTTCATCCAGACCTGAACCATGGTAATATCCGTGACATTCGGCACAAAACCCGCTGATGGTGTTTCCAGCAGGGCTTGTAGCGCTGCTGGCGCCCATGCTTGTAGCCCCCTTATATTCGTTATGGTCGCTAGCCCCCGTTGTGCTTTGCCAAGCATCATCTTCACCACCTTTTACTCGGTATAGAAATCTATAACTATTTCCCACGAATGTGCCCTGTGCGTTCTCATTGATGTGGTTAAACTTCAAGGCAAGATCATGCGTGTGATGAGCCCCTTTCATGGCTTCATATTCACCATTTTTTATCCTGTCCCCATGGCAGCCGTATTTCCCGGCGCACGTTAGGTTACTTCCTGTAATTCCAGTTTGATGCTGGTCGCCCGGGGGTGAATTAAGGACATCATCAGATTTGCCAAGGGGGACCACATTGTGGCCCTTGGCATCTGAAGCGCCACTACCCTTATAGCCGGTAATATAGGCAAAATTACCTGCTGCCAGATCCCCGTCCGAGTCGTTATGAAAAACCTGGGGAATTTGAGATAAACCAATCGTAACGATACGCCCTCCGGTGATCTGCGCGTGGCACCCAAAGCAGGTCCCCCGCAAAAGATAAGTCTTTGGACCTGAGCCTGCGTCCTCGGGGTTTTGGCTCGTATCTCCGTAAGTTGCCATGGGCAATCCACCCTGACTGTTATGCATGGTATGACAATTGACGCACGGCCCGCTCACCTCGGCCTGAAGCGTACGCAACATAACTACGGTCAAAAAGATTAACGCTATGCTTGCGACCGATTTCTTCATAATGATCTTAGGACTTCGTCACGATTAGAACATAGGCATGCTTCGGGATCACGAGAACAGCATATACTGTGCCAAATATCGTCTCCAAACCGCACTCCTATCTTCTTTTCCCCTCCGTTCTGACTCAAATTGCATGTTTATTAATCTAGGTGTAACAAGGCATAATTGTCAATGACAAATCAGCATCAGGCATTTCGCGACTCGCGCCATCAATTGTGAAAAAGCCAACACTTGACGGGCTGTTGTCCAAACCTGCCACTTGTGTTTTTCATGGATTTTGGCCGTCTGCAAACCCCTGTAACCCACTGAATTTATTACTCGCGAAGATTGCCGGTTATGCGAATTGTGTTGCGATTTTGATTTGGGCAACAACCCGTTGAGAGACAACTCTGGCCTTTCTTGAATATCGATTTCATCCACATATCGCGAATACACAGCACAAACACAAAAAGGGTTAACCGCAATCGGCTAACCCCTTGATTTTACTGGCGGGGACGACGAGACTCGAACTCGCGACCTCCGGCGTGACAGGCCGGCGTTCTAACCAAACTGAACTACGCCCCCGAAAGATATCAAATGATATCCTTACGTTTCGTGCTTTCGTATTTTCGTGTTTTTGTGGTAATTCTATCTTATGAACTCTGAGCTTTCACATGGTAGGCGGAACAGGGCTTGAACCTGTGACCCCCGGCTTGTAAGGCCGATGCTCTCCCAACTGAGCTACCCGCCCGTGCAATCGCCAATCAGAACAAAAACAAAACTCACAACGGTCAACGACTCACGTTTCGCGAATACCGTATCCCAAATAACGAAGAAGTCCATCCGTGTCAAGCGCAATTACCACTGAGTCAGTTCACTCGGATGGGTTCTAATGCCTCTTGTTGTTTGGGAATCAACTCCGGCGCAATGATTTCCTCCTCCGGTTCTTTCTTGAAAAGCGTCTCGCCGGGCGGAAGGACAACAGCACGAGTGAGCACGTCATCCATGTGGCTTGCCATGATCACCTCGAACCGCTTCATGATCTTTGCCGGAATATCCTTCAGATCCTTCGTGTTCTCTTCAGGGATAATGACCTGAGATATTCCACCTCGATGGGCAGCCAGGATCTTTTCTTTTAGCCCGCCGATGGGCAAAATCCGTCCGCGCAACGTGATTTCTCCGGTCATGGCCAAATCACGGCAGATGGGCTTCTTGATCAGTGCGGAGACAATCGATGTGGCCATGGTTATACCCGCAGACGGCCCGTCCTTTGGCGTAGCCCCCTCAGGTACATGAACGTGAATATCGACCTTTCTATAAAACTGCTTCTCAAGGCCCAACACGTGTGCCCTTGAGCGAACGTAGCTCAAAGCGGCCCGGGCAGACTCCTGCATAACCTCTCCCAGTTTCCCTGTCACAGTGAGCTTACCCCTGCCAGGCAGGACAACGGTCTCAATAGAAAGGAGTTCGCCCCCAACCTGCGTCCACGCCATGCCAGTAGCCAGACCGATCTCGTCTTTTTCTTCAAGCTGCCCATACCTGAACCGAGGCGCCCCGAGGTACTTCTGTATGGTCTGGGATGTCACCTTAATAAACTTCTTCCCGTCATCTTTCGTGACCTCACGTGCCACTTTCCTGCAAACAGAAGCGATTTCACGCTCCAGATTCCGTACACCGGCCTCGCGCGTATACAGGCGAATAATCGTCTGGAGAGAGTTGTTGGTAAACACGATATTCTCTTCGGACAATCCGTTTGTCTTGGTCTGCTTGGGGACCAAAAAGCCCAGAGCTATCTGCAGCTTTTCATACTCGGTGTAACCGGGCAGTTGAATAATCTCCATACGATCCTGCAGCGGAGGCGGAATACCGTGGAGACTGTTCGCCGTGGTAATGAAGAGGATCTCTGAAAGGTCATAGTCCACATCAAGATAGTGGTCATTGAAGGCATAATTCTGCTCTGGGTCCAACACTTCCAGCAAAGCCGCAGACGGGTCGCCTCTGAAGTCCATACTCATCTTGTCTACTTCATCCATACAGAAAACAGGATTCTGTACTTTGGCCTTCTTAATGGACTGAATAATTTTGCCGGGCATGGCGCCAATATAGGTGCGTCGATGCCCTCTGATCTCGGCCTCGTCCCGCACGCCGCCCAGGGACAGGCGGATGAACTCCCGCCCGGTGGACCGGGCCACGGACTTTGCCAGAGATGTCTTCCCAACCCCGGGTGGACCCACAAGACAAAGGATGGGGCCCCGTATTTTCTTAACCAGTTTCTGTACAGCCAGGTACTCCAGAATCCGTTCTTTGGGTTTTTCCAGCCCGTAGTGGTCTTCTTCCAGAATAGTCTCGGCTTTGTCGATATCCAGTCGAAGCTTACTGCGGACAAACCACGGCAGGCCAATAAGCCACTCTATGTAATTGCGAACAACTGTGCCCTCTGCTGACATGGGAGCCATGAGCTTCAGTTTCTTAAATTCTTGCTGGACCTTGGCAGCCGTTTCCTTGGACACTCGTTTGCGTTTGATACGATTTTCAAGTTCGTCCAGTTCGCTCTTATAATCATCCTTGGTCCCCATCTCCTTCTGGATGGCACGCATCTGCTCATTCAGGTAATAATCTCGCTGGGTCTTTTCCATCTGCTTTTTCACCCTGCCTTTGACCCGCTGTTCCGTCTTATAGATCTCAATTTCGGCTTGCATCAGGCCATAAAGGAGGGTCATCCGTTCCATAGGTGAAATGGTCTTCAGGAGTTGCTGCTTATCCCGGAGCTTGAAGTTGAAATGAGCTGCTATTGTATCAGCCAATTGAGACATGTCCTTGATGGCCGATACATTGCTAATGACATCTTTTGAGACATTCTTGTTGATCTTTGAATACTCTTCAAAGGCATCTATGACGGTTCGGGTCACGGCCTCTCTTTCGATTTCTGCTATTGGGGGCTCAACAATTGGCTCGACCTCGGCCACATAGTAGTTGTTCTTAGGAATAAACCTGGTCATGCGTGCCCGTTGTTTCCCTTCAACCAAAGCCTTGACCGTACCGTCGGGAAGCCGAAGCAGTTGGAGTACTGTGCCAATGATGCCCGTCTTGAACATGTCCTTTTCCCCAGGGTTGTCTACGGCAGCGCTCTTCTGGGCAGCCAGGAAAATGCGTTTGTCCAGGTTCATAGCGGTCGACAAGCCGGTGACTGATTTGGCACGTCCTACAAACAGCGGAACGACCATGTGAGGGAAGATAACAATATCGCGCAGCGGAAGGAATGGCAGCATAAGTTTTTGCTTTGGATCATCCATTGTCTTTTTCCTCTGTAAAATGTTGAACATGGCTGTCATCTTTATGGTTACATCTGTATCTTATTGGAATTACAGTGAAGGACGAACTTGTAAAAGCTGAAAGTAAAAAGACAGAACTACCACGTGATGTTCTCAAGGCGAATGCCGCAAAACACGAAGGGACGCGCCTCTTCCTAAGGCGTACAGCCGCAAATCACCTAGAAAAGATTTACAGAGAAATTCCGTGTCTTCGTCATTTCGTGCTTTCGTGGTTGTCTCAAAAAATTTTCTGCCAGAAAAAACACCAATTTCGTTAATAACGGGATAAAGCCAAAGTGTCTGAGATGCTACTTCTTATGACAGGGCCTGCTCCCGAGACTGCTCAAAGAGCAAGATCGGCTCCTCACTATTTAGAACAACGTCCTCGTTGATGACACACTCCTTTATCCCGCTCATGGAAGGAATCTCGTACATAATCTCGAGCATGCATCCTTCCATAATAGCCCTCAAGCCTCGTGCCCCGGATTTGCGTTCCATAGACTTCTTCGCAATGGCTTCTAACGCGCTGTCAGTAAAGCGAAGCATGACATTTTCGAACTCCAGCAGTTTCTGGAACTGTTTTACCAGCGCATTCTTGGGCTCTGTGAGTATCTTGACAAGGGCAACCTCATTCAATTCCCCAAGCGTGGCGATCACAGGCAGTCGACCGACAAACTCCGGGATCAAGCCGAACTTCAGAAGATCTTCAGGCTGAACCAACTTGAGCGTCTCGCCAATGTCTCTCTCCTTTCTGCTTCGAATATCGGCTCCAAACCCCATCACCTTCCCGCCCAACCTGCTTTCTATGATCTCCCTCAGTCCATTAAAGGTGCCGCCACATATGAAAAGGATATTCGAGGTGTCTACTTTGACAAAATCCTGTTGTGGATGCTTCCGGCCCCCTTTGGGTGGGACACTGGCAGTCGTGCCCTCTATGATCTTGAGAAGCGCCTGCTGCACGCCTTCGCCTGACACATCCCGGGTAATGGAAGGGTTGTCCGCCCTCCGGGCGATCTTGTCTATTTCATCGATATAAACAATGCCTCTTGAGGCCCTTTCTACGTCATAATCAGCGTTCTGAAGCAGCGACAGTATGATGTTTTCCACATCCTCTCCCACATATCCCGCTTCTGTCAAGGAAGTGGCATCAGCAATGGTAAAGGGAACATTCAAAGACTTTGCCAGCGTTTGGGCCAGGAGCGTCTTCCCGCTGCCCGTAGGTCCAATCAGAATCACGTTGCTCTTCTGCAGCTCAACATCGTCCGTATTGACCCTGCTCTCAAGGCGTTTATAGTGGTTGTAAACGGCGACTGATAAGATCTTCTTGGCTTGTTCCTGCTCAATCACATACTGGTCTAAACTGGCCTTAATGCCAGCAGGTGACGGGAACTCCCCCTTTTTGCGAGTCTGTGCCTCTTTCTCATACTCTTCTTCGACAATTTCATTGCATAACTCAATACACTCATCACAAATATAGACGGCTGGCCCGGCAATCAGCTTTTTTACCTCATCTTGACTCTTGCCGCAAAATGAACACCTCAGACCATCTCCGTTCACGCCTCTTCGTTTTGCCATGGGCTCCTCCGAATATTAGGCTATAGCTTTTACAAAAATCTTTTTCGGAAAACTATTCTACCGCTTTTACGTCATCTTTGGGGTTCAAAAGGGTTAAGGCGTAAGGCTAAGGGTGCAAGGCCTTTTGCCTTACACCGTGCGCCTTGAGCCCTGTTATTAACATAATAAGATCCGGTTTCAAGAAATGCAATGCAAAAAACAAACCTTTCTCGTCTCCTCAGGCCAAAAAAATCAGTCGCTAGATCGGATCTTGCCTGGTTTGGGTTCGCGCTGGGTGATCACATGATCCACAATGCCATACACCTTGGCCTCCTGGCCGCTCATAAAGAAATCCCGATCGGAATCGTTTCGGACCTTTTCAATATCCTGGTGGGTATGGAACGCAAGGATCTCATTTAGTGACTCACGCATCCGCAGGATCTCCTTGGCTTGAATGGCCACATCTGAGGCCTGGCCCTGAAAGGAACCCATAGGTTGGTGGATAAGTATCCTGGCATTTGGCAGTGCGTAACGTTTCCCCTCTGTCCCCGCTGCCAGCAAGACTGCGCCCATGCTGGCAGCCTGGCCCATGCACAGCGTACATATGTCGGGCTTAATATAACGCATGGTATCATAGATGGCCAAACCCGCAGTAACCATGCCTCCGGGTGAGTTGATGTAAAAATTAATATCCTTGTCAGGATCTTCAGATTCGAGAAAGAGAAGCTGGGCTATCAAAAGATTGGCAAGCTCATCACTCACGGCTGTTCCGAGAAAGATAATCCGATCTTTCAGGAGCCTGGAATAGATATCATAGGCCCGTTCCCCCCGACTGCTTTGTTCAATAACCATTGGAATAAGCGGCATTACGAGTCTCCTTCTTCAATTCTTTCCACATCGCACATGTCAATAATATGCTTGATAGCCTGCTTTTCAAGGGTTCTTTGCTTGAAAACGTCAAAGGCCTCCTGGGAACTGTTATGGAATTCCTTGATTGTGTCAACTGGTTGATTCAAGGCCCCGGCAAACTCCTCATAAGCCTCATCAAGCAGTTCATCCGTCAAGGTGATCTCCTCCTGATCGATTACTTTTTCAATGAGTAAGTACTCCCGCACTTTTCTTTCGGCCATGGGAAGATATTTTTCAGAAAGCTCCTCCTCTGTTTGGCCTGATTGCTCCAAGGACATACCTCTTTGGGCCATGAGGCTCTGGGCATCCCTGACCACGCCGGCAAGCTCTCCCTTTACCAAGGCTTCAGGAAGTTCAAAATCGGATTGCTCTATCAGCTTGTCAATGATGTCTTCGCGTAGTTGCCGCCTGGATTCGGCCTTGTACCTTTGCTCCAAGTCCTTTCTGATCGCCTCTTTCAGTTCGTCCAGTGTCTCATACTCTCCGAGATCCTTAGCAAACTCGTCATCAAGCTCAGGCAGAATCTCCTCTTTGATCTCCTTTAAGGTGACCTTGAAGGTCACTTCAAGACCGGCAAGGTCCTTGTTGTAATAGTCATCCGGAAAACGTACCTGAAGCTCTTTGGTACTGTCTGGTTTCATTCCCACAAGCTGCTTGTCAAAATCCTCCAATATCCGCCCTGATCCGATCTCTACCTGAAAGTTCTCTGTCTTGCGGGCTGGCTCCAACGGTTTACCGTCCTTGAATCCTTCGTAATCTATGATGACGACATCCTTGTCTCGAACCGGTCGGTCTTCATCAACGCTTTTTAGCTGGGCATTTCGTTTCTGTAGCATCTTAAGCTGGGTCTCGGTCTCTACGTCATCTATGACGTGTACCTTCTCCTTAAGTTTCAATCCGTTAAGATCTAAACCCCCAACAGGAGGACGAACTTCGATCGTTGCCGAATAACGATATGGTTGGCCCTTTTCAAGATCCGGCCGATCGATGGCGGGCTCCCCGAGAGGCACTAACTCGGCCTGCCCCAGGGCCTCGCCATATGAATTCTGAATCAACTGGCCGGAGACCTCTTCATGCATCTCTTTCTTGAACCGCTTTTCCAAAAGAGACAATGGCACCTTGCCGGGACGAAATCCTTTGATTTTTGCATTGGTCTTGAGGGTTTTGTATGCCTTGTCCAGCTCCCGGGTGACATCTTTCTCAGGGATCTCCACGTGCATGATTTTCTTGACTGTACTTACGTCTTCAACATCTACTTTCATAAAACCCCTTTCTTATATCACATTGGTGCGAGAGGGGGGATTTGAACCCCCAGGGCACGGAGCCGCTGGATCCTAAATCCAGTGCGTTTGCCAATTTCGCCACTCTCGCACGAACAACGTTGATTTTTTGAACGAGAAGTAATATTTTTATTTTGTTCTTACCTAACTAAAAAAATTAGTATCAAACCCTAACTGTGTCAAGGAGAATTGAGCGAGGGTGCTCTTGAGAAGTTTGCAAACCACATACATCCGGCGTATGCTGCTACCGAGAAAATCGGATCTGATTTGGCTCCTCATCCTGATATTTGCCGCTCTTACACCAAAAGCGCTGGCTCAGGACACGTCTTTGCCAGCTAAGCTTCCTGGTCAGAAGGTTATCGTGTTAGACCCTGGTCACGGCGGCCACGACTTTGGGGCAGTCGGCCCGTCCGGCCTAGCCGAAAAAAGCTTAACACTGGCCCTTGCGCAAGAAATCAAAGACATCCTCTCCGGGGCTTATGCCGTCTATTTAACCCGTGACGGTGACTATTGGGTTGACATTGAAAAACGCACGGCCATAGCTAACCATCTCAGGGCGGATGTCTTTGTTAGCCTTCACGCCGGAGGGAGTTTTCATCACAAGGCCGGAGGCATGGCGATTTACTATTTCTATCCAGGCACAACTCAAGGACGGTCCCTTCAGCAAGAAGAAAATACTGTTCGGACCGTGGACACTCTCCACCTTTGGGACGACATTCAGTCCGTGCACGCAGCCAAGAGCAAGCTATTGGCAGATCTCGTGCACAGGCAAGTCGTTGCGAAGCTCAACCCCATGGATAGAGGAATTCACAAAGCCCCTTGCTCGGTTCTCAGAGGAGCGGATATGCCGGCCATCTTGTTTGAGATCGGTTATGTGAGCCATCCTGCCGAGGAAAAGGAACTTAGAGACTCGAACGTGCTGGCCGCTGTTGCCGAGGCAGTAGGTCAGGGGATAAGAGAGTTTTTCAGGCAACAGGGTGATTGCGTTAGCCCAAGAGACATGATAGAAGAAGATATCGGAACGGGGCGTGGCGCAGCCTGGTAGCGCGCCTGCTTTGGGAGCAGGAAGCCGGGGGTTCAAATCCCTCCGCCCCGACCAGACTCCATCAAGAAACACCTGACTAACTTACTGAAATGGGAGTGAAATATGACGGGTTTTCTTGCTCACAA
The DNA here is from genome assembly GCA_016930875.1 of Deltaproteobacteria bacterium. Lineage (NCBI taxonomy): Bacteria > Pseudomonadati > Myxococcota > Myxococcia > Deltaproteobacteria bacterium. Next base: position 33,768 of record JAFGFW010000014.1, read on the forward strand.
GGAACACGCGTATCACCTGCAGGAGCATGCCATTCTGGACAATAAGGACGGCACCTATGAATACATGGCATGGGATACCAAAGGTGAGAAGCTCTCTTGGATCAGAGGACAAGCCAAAATATTGGGAGATGTATTAGGTTTGACAAGTATTACATCTGAAGGCGAGGAAGAGACAATAGAGACCCAACTGGAGTTAAAATACGAACTTAATCAGCTTCCGGAATGGGACAAAACTAAGTATTATTGTGTGATAACACAAGAAAGCCTTGGTGGTCTCCTGAAATACTGTGGCACAGGCAAGTTCGTTATGAAAGGGGAACAAGAGTATAAAGCTGTGCAAGAAGAGCTAAAAACCTACGGCGTTCACATCTCATCCGAATAAGTTGTGCTCAGTCTTCCTCCATCAGTTCATTTTCGTATACATCTAACCCCTTTACAGAGTCATGGATATTGGCGCCATCAGGGAGTCTCTTCGAAAGATCCTTGATTTTGCCCCTAAGGCAAGCTTCGCACGCGATAAGAAGCTCCTCCTCTATCGAAGTCATGGGGAGCATGGAACACGCCGGACATATGGCAATACGATTCGGGCCTAACCATATCTCCTTTGGATTCCCTTTTGCCACATGTTTGCAGGCCAGCCACAGGACTTGCTCACCATGTCTTGGACACTCACCCATCTTCTTCTCAAAGTCTTCTGCCTTAAACGTCATCAATCGCATCCTTTCTTGCCTTCGGCATGCTGTTCTAAGTATCTCGCCATGTCCGCCACAACGACAGATCCTTGTATATTCCCAAGAGTCGAAAGCTCTTCCCAGGATATGTCTATGTTGCTGTCTCTCTCAAGACGCTCTCCACGTTTTAACTTAGCCAAGATGGTCTCCGCCACTATGATGGTAATCTCATGCTCAGTCATTGCCTTGTTTACTTCTAGTGTGGGCGAGGGTTCCAACGTCTTTCTCCAGAAAAAAGCCTCAAGGGCCTGGATTTGCTCCTCCTGAGATGACGACAGAAAATCCTCCGAAAACTCCACTCCGAGACTGCCGTCTTCTGAAAACTCAACGCGAAACAAATCCTCTGTCTCCATAACGTTTTCTACCAAAAATTGACGGCTTCGTAAAAAGTCGAAATCCGCCTCCGGCGGACTGTCATTCCGGCCCGTCGAGAGCCTCAAGGTCGAACGACAAAGGCCGGAATTCAGTTTATTCAGCTAGTTACAAAGGCTCTAGACTCTGGTTTTCACGACTCGACTGAGCTCGTCGAAGTCCGGAGTGACGACTTTTTGCGAGTTGATCAAAATTGAATCTCACCACAGTACCTCCGCTACGCTATTGCTCTTTCCCCGCACAAGGCACCCGATACATGACCCACACATCCCCATTTTCGATATCCCAGGTCTCGTAACGCTCAACCGTGGCCTCATCCAACACTGGCTCCAGTCCTTTTTCACGTATCTCACCCATGAGATCTGCAATATCCTTCTCAAAATCAACTTCCCCTTCTTCGCTAAACAACTCCTTCGGAATTTTGAAAGCCTTGCCGTAATAAACCGTCGGTGCGCCTGTCTGCTGCTGTGTCACTCCCTGCTTGGTGGAATAATAAGCTACCGTGACTTTTTGTCCCATAATCCTCCCCTTTTCCTTGGCCTTAACGTAAGTTCTCAATAACCTAGGGCGAGGGGTCCTTTTTTCAAAGGCGCTATCTTTTTCTTTGTTTCGGACTCTCGCAGTGGCCGGATATTGTGATTGACCCAAATGTCCTTATGAGCTTGGCACGGGCCTAGCCAATCACAAAATATCCGGCCACGCTTCCTGAGCATGGTTGATATCGCCTTTGAAAAAAGGACCCCTCGCCCGGAGTAGTACCCGGACTTTTTGCGATGTTACGCCTTAACTCCATGCTGTTTTCATTTTCCCTATCCGTTCCAAGGAATTTGGCCTTCCTTTTTTTTGCAGATAAGCCAGCACTGTTGAGACGACTTCTCGAATTTCCCTCGTTTGCGGTAGCGTGGCAGCGATTTTTTCCACGTATCGGCGCTCGCATACCGCACGAAAAGTAGGTTCAAAATTGACATCAAACACCCAACTGATCTGGAGCAATTTGTAATCATTGAGTGTGGCCATATCTCTTGTGTCGGCCATTCTTCCCAGATGCAAGGCGGTTAGGATCTTTGGTGAACATACTGAACCGTTCGGCAACCCCAACACGATGGTCGAATTCGTCCCCTCGTACCGCCTATCATAGTAATCTATAAATACTCGCCAGATGTCCAGCTTGTCGGCATCACGCAGGAGTTTCGCAAAAAACAGAGTCCTTTCTAGCTCGTTTTCTGGCAGGGCCCGCACGTTGTGGTAGCCAATCGCCTTGGTGATAAGACGCTGCTCTTCGTCCGAGCAGACCGAAAGAACGTCATGCTTGACCAGCTCCCTCAGCCCAAGCGCTGCATGGTTCTCGGATCTCGCGTCTTCAAATGTTCCATAGGTGGCATATTGCTCAAACCTGCCAAGATCGTGAAACAGGGCCATGGTCTCGGTCAACAACATGTCCTGGCTTGGCAGGTTCAAGGCCTGACCGAGCATGACGATCTCCTTACAAACTCGATCCGTGTGTTCATGTTTCAGCCTGACAGCTTGGTCCTGGGCCGGATCATCTGTGTAGTAGCCACTCACATAATCGGAGAACCACTTTCTAAAAAAGGCGAGATGGTTTGTGTCCATTGAGGCATAGGCCTAACTGAAGGCCGATATCTGGCGCCACCAAACAAGCGAATTTGATGAAACGCTTGTTCGGGTTCTGCAACTCTTCATAATTTACACCTGGCTGTACCTATAATAGGCAGCACAGGTCCCCTCACTGGACACCATGCAAGGACCCACGGGATTTTCCGGGTTGCACACCTTTCGAAAAAGCTTACATTCGATAGGCGTGTTAACGCCTCGGAGTATGTCACCACACTTACAGCCCGGCGGCTCACCGGAATCCGGCACGTCAAGGTCAAACAGCGCCTCTGCATCATGGGCACGGTAGGACTCTCGCAGGGCAAGTCCACTCTTTGGAATCATTCCAAGACCGCGCCACGGTGAATCACAGGGCTCAAAAACCCGATCAAGTGTCTTAAGGGCATTGGGATTTCCCTCAGGCGCCACTGCCCGTCGGTATTGGATCTCCACCCGGGCTTCGCCCGCCTCTATTTGACTGACCAGCATGTAAATGCCCTGCAAGATGTCGAGTGGTTCAAAACCCATAACCACACAAGGCGTATGATATTGAGCCACAACCACCTTGTAGGGGGCCGTCCCAATGATCGTACTCACATGTCCGGGGCACATGAATCCGTTCACGTCAAGTTCTCCGCCCGAAAGCAGCGCATCCATGGCAGGAGGAAGGAGTTTGTGACACGACAGCACCGAAAAGTTGTTTACTCCCTGGGCCTGGGCCGCCACCACGGCAGCCGCAATCGTAGGCGCAGTCGTTTCAAATCCGATCCCAAGAAACACGACTTTCTTATCAGGATTCTGTCGGGCAATCTCAATGGCATCCATGGTCGAATAGACCATGCGTACATCAGCGCCAAGACCCTTTTCTTTTTGCAATGAGGACTCAGAGCCGGGCACCCTGACCATGTCCCCAAAGGTTGCCACAATAACATCCGGTATTCGAGAGAGTTTAATTGCTTTGTCGATATCACGGGTGGCCGTAACGCACACAGGACAACCCGGGCCAGAGATCAGGCCGATGTGTTCAGGCAACACGTCCCGAATACCGTGTTTGAAGATTGCAACCGTGTGCGTGCCGCAAATTTCCATGAACCGGGCCGGCTTTGTGGATATCGCCTTGATGCGCTCTGCCATCTTGGAAGCCAGCGAGCCGTCCCTGTACTCAGTCAGGTATTTCATCAATGACTCCCATCTCTTTCCAGAGTTGCAGAGTAATCTTTGCCTCCTCCGGGTCAATCCGGTGAAGTGCAAAACCAGCATGAATGATTACATAGTCCCCGAGCTCCGGCCTCTCATCCACAATAGCGAGATTGGCCTCCTTAGTCATACCTCCCAGTTCGGCTCGGATAATATCTCCGTCAATCTCAATAACCTTCATCGGCGCTGCCACACACATGAGTGTTACCTCCTATAGCTGTCATTCGTCAAAGATGAATCATGAACCCGATGCCAAGCGTACTCTTTTTGCCGTCAGGCGCAAATCCGAATATCGAAGCCTTTTCCGGTTTATCCGGATTGAGCTATTCGCAACACGATTTGCCATTTCCGGTTCACACCCGACGACCTTGCCCGGCCAGGCCCGCTTTATACATAGCATCGGCCACTACTGCTTGACCGAGCGCAATGCCCCCGTCATTGCTCGGGACTTGCGCCTGGCTGAAAACCTCGAAACCTTGATTCTCCAAGACTTCGGTCAGTTGAACCAGAAGCCTGGCATTCTGGAAACAACCCCCGCCCAAGACCACCTGCTTGAACTTCCGCGACGCCCGCACCCGCTCACACACATCGACGAACAAGGCGACTAGGGTATTATGAAAAGTGGCGCTGATCGAACCTGTTGAACAGCCCTCATTCACGTCTGCCAGAACAGATTTTATGATCGGCGCCGTCAAAAACTGGAGAGCCCCGTCCTTTTCCCGAATTTCAAAAGGATAAACTCGTTCCAGGTCGTCTTCTGCCGCTGCCTCAAGTTCCACTGCAGCCTGACCTTCGTAGGCGACATAGTTCCTCACACCTGCGATTGCGGCCACCGAATCAAACAGGCGCCCGCAACTCGATGTGAGAGGCGTGTTCACACCCTGTTTTATCATATGGATCAAGATATCGACACGTTTCCGGGGGATGCCCTCCAGAAAAGGAAGACTGATCTTCAAAAACTCCTCTCCAAAAGCCTCGTACAGCGCGCTCACGGCCATACGCCAAGGCTTCTTGATAGCCGCAGCCCCTCCAGGCATGGGAAGATAGGCAAAATACCCCACCCTTTCGAACTGTTTGGGCTCCACGACCAGGACCTCACCGCCCCAAATCTGCCCATCAGCGCCGTAGCCTGTGCCGTCCAGAGCAATACCTATCACAGGCCCCGCAAGGCCATGTTCTGCCATGGCGCTCACTATGTGGGCATGGTGATGCTGGACCCCAACCTGAATCATGGACGACTGCTTCAAGGCATACTGTGTGCTCAAGTAATCAGGATGAAGATCATAGGCAATAATTTTGGGCTCGATCTCCAATATCCGTTTCAGGTGCTCGATAGTCATCTCAAAAAAATTGAGGGTCTCCAAGTTTTCCAGATCGCCTATGTGTTGACTCAAGAATGCCTGGTCTCCCCTGGTGAGACAAATGGTATTTTTCCATTCAGCGCCGCAGGCAAGAATCGGCTCCAAAGACCTCTTAAGAAAAGTCGGTATGGGCACATATCCTCTGCTGCGCCTGATCTGCCTTGGCACGGCGCCAAGCACACGGAGTATAGAATCGTCGCTTCTAAGATAAATGTCACGATTGTGATTCAAGAAGTAATCAGCAATATCTCCCAGGCGCTCAAACGCCTCCTCGTTATCAATGGCAATGGGCTCCTCGCTGATGTTCCCGCTGGTCATGACCAGGGCCAGCAGGTCGTTACCCTGAAACAGGAGGCAATGAAGGGGCGTATAGGGCAGCATGATGCCGTAGGTGCGGTTCCGGGGAGAGACTTCTTCAGCGATATCTGCGTTGGGCTTCTTTTCCAGGATCACAATAGGCCGCTGTATGGAGTTAAGAAGGGATTCTTCGTCCTCAGTTACCCGTGCAAATTGTCTGATCTGTTCCAGGCTGGGACACATAAGGGCCAAAGGCTTTTCTTCTCGATGTTTTCTTTGCCGGAGCCTCTTGACCGCTTCATTGTTGGTGGCGTCCGCGGCCAGGTGAAAACCACCCAATCCCTTAATAGCAACGATTTTGCCTTGTTTTAGCCACTTCCGGGCTTCCTCAATCGGATTACCTGCACGAATCTCTTGGCCCGCGTGAGCCCAGAGACGCACCAGGGGGCCGCAATCCCAACAGGCATTGGGCTGGGCATGAAATCTGCGGTCCGCGGGATCATGATATTCTGCTTCGCAGGGAGGACACATCTTAAAACCCTTCATGGCCGTAAAAGGCCGGTCATATGGAATGTCCATAATGATGGTGTAACGCGGGCCGCAGTTTGTGCAATTGATAAAAGGATACCCGAAACGTCGGTTCTTTGGGTCAAACAACTCCCTCAGACAATCTTCACATACGCATACATCCGGAGAAATAAGCGTCCTGCGGTGTTCCTGTGCCTCGCTCTTGTGAATGGTAAAGCCAGAATATGATTTCAACTCCTGCTCAATAGTCTCTATGGAAGTAATATGGGCCAGGGGGGGTTTTTCGGCAATGATGCCCCGGTGGAATGCATCCAGAAAGTCGGGATCACCCTCAACTTCAATGTAGACGCCTTCTGAAGTATTGGAGACAAAGCCTCTAAGGTCGTGGGCAAGGGCAAGGTTGTAAATAAAGGGTCGAAAACCAACACCCTGCACGATCCCCTTAATCCTTGTCCTGACGCCCTTTTCCCTTATTTCTTGGTCTGTTTCGACAGCCAGTCGGCCCATCGATCTATTCCTTCTCCGGTCCGGCAAGATATCTCAAAAATCTCCAAATTGGGATTGATCCTAAGGGAGATGTCTCGAATCTCTTCCACACTACAATCAACATACGGCAACAGGTCGATCTTGTTTACTAGCAAGACGCTCGACTCGTGGAACATAAGGGGATACTTTTCGGGCTTATCAGAACCCTCAGTAACGCTCAGGATCATTACCTTGTGGTCTTCGCCAACATCAAACTCGGCAGGACATACCAGATTCCCCACGTTTTCAACCACCAGAAGATCCAGTTGTGACAGATCAAACATTGCAAGCGCATTTCGTACCATGTTTCCATCCAGGTGACAGGCTCCGTCCGTGTTGATTTGAACCGCTGGGATGCCCTTCTCCGCTATCCTCTCGGCATCTCTGGTGGACTGCACATCACCCTCGATGACACCCATACGGATGCGATCTTTTACGGCATCTATGGTGCATTCCAGCAATGACGTCTTTCCGGAACCAGGCGAACTCATCAAGTTGATGACGGCCACCTTCTCCCTTTCAAACAGTTTACGGTTTTCTTCTGCAATCCGCTCGTTCGCCTCAAGGATATTCCTTACAACTGGAATGTTCAACGCATTTGCTCCCTTCTATGGCAGTTTCCATAACCGCTTCTGCAATTTCCGTACCTCATTGCAGAGCCATTTCAACGTAACGTCTTTGCCTGGCACACTAAGGGCTCGCGCAAAAACAATTTCACATTTTGCCATCTCAGCTTCAGCCCATCTTTGACCGATGCCTCATTCGCAAACTCCTCGAAATAGTTCGCTATTCCTGCGGCTTTGCTCAATCGGATCGGCCAAATCTGAACCAAATCTGAGCGCCAACTCTGCGAACTTATTCTTGCGCGAACCCTAAGAAAAAAAAGGGCTCCTCGCCTCACTGCCGAAAAGCCCCGTCAATTCTGGTGGGCCGTATAGGAATCGAACCTATAACCTCCTGATTAAGAGTCAGCTGCTCTGCCTAGTTGAGCTAACGGCCCAGTTCACCTCTCTTTGTTTCTTGCCGTATCTTTTAACAGTGCCCGAAAGGCATGTCAATTATTATCTCTGACATCGCCTTTCCGCTCGTTCCTCTAGTGCCCCAACCTCCGGATACGTTCTTCAACTGGCGGGTGGGTGCTGAAAAGGTTCATGAGGCTCTTTCCCGACAAGGGATTTATTATAAACATGTGGGCTGTTGCAGGCTCTGCCTTCATGGGCATGTGCCGGGAAGCCGAAGATATCTTTTGAAGGGCGCTGGTAAGCCCCCGTGGGCTTCCGGCATAAGAGGCTCCGGCCGCATCGGCCGCATACTCCCTGGACCGGGATATGGCCATCTGGATCAACATAGCCGCAATAGGAGCAAGGATAGACATGGCAATAAGGCCGATCATGCCGCCACCTTCATCATCATCCCTGCCGCAAAAGCCGCCAAACAAGGCAGCCCACCGGGCCATGCTTGCCACTATCATGATCGCGCCGGCAATCGTAGCGGCAATAGATCCGATAAGGATATCCCGATGTTTTACGTGGGCCAACTCGTGAGCCAGCACGCCCTTAAGCTCGTTTTCGTCCAGGAGCCTTAAGATCCCCTGGGTGACTGCCACCACCGCATGTTGCGGATTGCGGCCCGTGGCAAAGGCGTTGGGGGATTCAGAAGGCATGATACACATTTTGGGCATGGGAAGGCCTGCCTGCTGCGCCAGTTGCCTTACTATCCGGTGCAACCCAGGGGCCTCGGATTCGGAAACCGGCCTGGCCCGGTACATGCGCAAGACGATTTTGTCTGAAAACCAGTAACTGCCAAAATTCATGATCACTGCAAAGAAAAATGCGATGACCATACCCTGGTGTCCACCCAGATATCGCCCAATGATCATGATCAAGGCGGTCAACGCCCCCAAAAGAAGACCGGTCTTTATTGAATTACCCATGATTCCTCCTATAAAATCGTGAAGCGATTTTATCACTTGAAAACGACTCTGCCGTCTTCCTCGACTGCCAGGACCCGAGACCCTTCACCAAAGCTTCCCCGCAGTATCTCCATGGCCAGTGGATTTTCGACGTGTTTTTGTATGGCACGCTTCAAGGGGCGGGCCCCGTACGTTGGATCAAAGCCCTCCCGGGCCAAAAGATTTCTGGCCGCATCTGAAAGTTCGAGCGTGATGTGTTGTTCTTCAAGCCGCCTCCGCACCCGCTCCAGTTGAATATCCACAATGGCGGTAAGCTGCTCGGATGTCAAGCTGTGGAAGATAATGATATCATCTATCCGGTTTAGAAACTCCGGCTTGAAACTGGCCCGCAAAGCCTCCACAATGCGCTTTTCCATCTCGTCGCGATCATTTGCGCCGAGATCCTGGATCCAATGACTTCCCACATTGGAGGTCATGATGATAATGGTGTTCTTAAAATCAACGGTTCGACCATGACCGTCAGTCATGCGGCCATCATCAAGGATCTGCAAAAGCACATTAAAGACCTCGGGATGGGCCTTTTCGATCTCGTCAAAGAGTACGACGGAATATGGCCTGCGCCTCACCGACTCGGTCAGATATCCCCCCTCCTCGTAGCCCACATACCCGGGAGGAGCGCCAATGAGTCTTGAGACGGAGTGTCTTTCCATATACTCAGACATGTCAACGCGGATCATGGCCTGCTCGTCGTCAAAGATGAACTCTGCAAGGGCCTTGGCAAGTTCGGTCTTGCCCACGCCAGTAGGTCCCATGAAGATAAAGGAACCGATAGGCCGATTGTGATCCTGCAAACCGGACCGTGCCCGTCGCACTGCATTGGACACAGCCACGATCGGCTCATTCTGGCCCACCACTCGCTTTGAAAGCCGCTCTTCCATGTGGATGAGCTTTTCCCGCTCACCTTCCATCATCCTGGAAACCGGTATTCCCGTCCATCTTGAGACCACTTCAGCCACATCCTCTGCATCGACCTCCTCCTTGAGCATCTTGCGCCCTGCCTGAAGTTCGGAAAGCCTTTTCTTGGCCTCCTCCAGCCGTTTCTCCAGTTCGGTGGCCACACCGTATCTGAGTTCCGCTGCCCGGGCGAGATTGCCGTCGCGTTCGGCCTGCTGCCCCTCAATGCCCGTGCGCTCAAGCTCCTCCTTGACCTTTCGAATGGTCTGGATGGCGTCTTTTTCATTTTGCCAGTGGGCCTTCATCTCGCCGATCTTTTCTTTCATGACCGAAATATCTGTCTCAAGCTTGGCCAGTCGCTCTTTTGAGGCGTCATCGGTCTCTTTCCTCAGGGCCTCTCGTTCGATTTCAGACTGAATGATCTTGCGCCCCACCTCGTCGATCTCGGCAGGCATGCTGTCGATCTCAATACGAAGCCCGGAGGCGGACTCATCAATCAAGTCGATGGCCTTGTCCGGCAGGAATCGATCCGATATGTAACGATGAGAGAGGGTCGCTGCCGCCACGATGGCAGAATCCTTGATCCGCACGCCGTGATGGACCTCATATTTTTCTTTCAAACCCCGCAAGATGGAGATGGTGTCTTCCACAGTAGGTTCCTGAACAAGCACGGGCTGGAAACGACGCTCAAGGGCCGCATCCTTTTCCACATATTTTCGGTATTCGTTTATCGTCGTGGCCCCTACGCACCGAAGGGTGCCGCGGGCCAGGGCAGGTTTCAGCATATTCGACGCATCCACCGAACCCTCAGCCGCCCCTGCCCCTACCATGGTGTGGAGCTCGTCAATGAACACGATGACTTCGCCTTCGGCCGCCTCCACCTCCTTTAAGACCGCTTTCAACCTGTCTTCGAATTCGCCACGGTATTTCGCCCCTGCCACCAGCGTACCCATGTCAAGGGCAACCAATCGCCGGTTCTTAAGGGTTTCAGGCACATCCCCGTTGACAATACGCTGGCCCATTCCCTCCACAATAGCCGTCTTGCCAACCCCAGGCTCCCCGATAAGGACCGGGTTGTTTTTAGTACGCCGGGAAAGAACCTGAATCACACGACGTATCTCTTCATCTCGGCCAATGACCGGGTCGATCTTGCCAAGCCGCGCGAGATCGGTCAGATCCCTGCCAAATCTTTGCAGGGCTTGATATTTTTCCTCCGGATTAGGATCAGTGATTCGCTGAGTGCCCCGAATATCCACGAGAACCTTTAGGATCGTCTCGCGAACCACGCCTGCATGTGCCAGGATACGGCCTGCGTCTGTTTGTTTCTGGTCGGTTATGGCAACAAGGATGTGTTCTATGCTCACATACTGGTCCTTCAGCTTGGCTGCTTCGGCAAATGCAGCATCAAGGACTTTCTTTGTCGCCGGAGAGATATGGACCTCTCCCGTGCCGGCCCCACTCACCTTGGGCCTTTTCTCCAGGACCTGAGAAACCTCCTGTAAAACTGCTTCAGGGGATGCACCCAGTTTCTGGAGAATGGCGCGGCTAATCCCCTCGGGTTGCTCCAGCATGACCTTCAACAGGTGCTCTGGCTCTATATACTGATGCCCAAGCTGACCGGCCAGGGACTGGGCGCCTTGAATGAGTTCCTGAGATTTTATGGTAAATTTATCAAAACGCATTTGCGTCTCCTTTGTGTGTTCCAACTAATCGGAGCAAAAGCAACCGGTTCTTAAGGCTTTTTCAAAAAATAAGCATTGGGGATGTATTGTCAAACGCCACTTCCCGCTTTGGCGCACTGCATTTCTATATAGAATCTTTGTGTTCGTCTGCGTGGGGCCTCGGTTAATTCATAACAGTTTCAAACAGAATCCGTTTTTTTCTGGACATCAGGGTAAAATTTGATATTAAATTAAAATTGTTGTTAAGGAATTCACTAAGGAGGAAAGAATATGAGAAAACTGTCCGTTCTTGTTACGCTGTGTTTGTTCCTGTTACCTGCAATAGCCGGAGCAGCAGACTACAGAGCCTGGCTCCCTCTGCTTCCCCGAACCTTTGGCGGTATGGCTCCATCAGGAGACCCTGACGGCATGAACATGGACATGGGCGGTCAGAAGTGGTCGTCTCTCAACCAGGAATACACATCACGTGATGGAAAAAAGACTGCTCAGTTGTCTATAGTGGCTGGCGCCATGGCCCCGCAAGTGCAAGGCTTCCAGGGCATGGCCGCAATGAACATGAACATGGAAACGGGTGACCAGCTTATCAAAACCGTGAACGTATCCGGGCACAAGAGCATGTTGTCTCTGGACAAAAAGGACAAAACAGGGACTCTTATGATCCCTGTGAAAAAAGACATGGTCGTTGTGTTAACGGTTGATCCTGCCACAAAGGCGTCAGATCTCACGGGGCTTGCCCAACAACTCCCGCTATCCCGATTCGCTAACAGTGGTAGGTAAGTCATAAAATCGCTTTGTGATTTTGTGCGACGCGATTACAAAAAAACGTTCCTCGCTTTAACCTTGATGCTGTCGAGTAACTTGTGTTCTAACAATGCCACAATATGAACGCTTGTGCGTACGCTGTTGATTAAAATGTCAAGACCTTGTTGGCATCCATAGCCAACTCGTACAGATCATCCATCCAGCCAATGGGACAGGTGCTTGATCCCTCCAGACCGTGGGATTTCATGCAAACCCCTCAGACGTAGAAATCTCCCTCAAACTGGTTGACTTGCTCCATAACATTGAATTCTTCGGTTCCGCACTTTTCAAAAAGGACACCTTTGCCCAGCATAAATACGCTGACTTCATCACCCTTTTTCACCCCCACGTTGGCTAACCTCATGGCATTGTACATGGTTTCGCCATCATCCGTGCTAATGATTAACAGGATTTTCATGCCATAACCTCCAATTCCGGCCTCCTGTGGACCAATCGTTTTTCATTCCCACGCAGGACAATGCATCAAACGCCATCCTTTAACCCCAGAAACTCCTTTGGGTTATCTTCGGTCAGCCTTTTTATCTCTTGCTCTGTGAATTCCACCCTGCACCAGGGAATCTTTTTCGAGTACTCCAAAAACCACTTCAAGTAAGACGTTTCAGTCCAAAAACACCGGCCCATGTACCAATCAGAGCCGTAAAGGACCCTGTCCTGGATTCCTTGGGTTCCGAGCATGTGCTTTATGTCCCTGAAATACCTCCTGGGCATAAACCACATCTCGGTATCAAATGAGATGTCGGTATATACGTTGGGAAAAGCTTTGATCAAATCTGCGATCTTTGGCTGCCATGCTGACCCTGTTCGATCATTGTGGGCTAAATTCAACGTGAGCGAGGGGAAGTCCGTCAGCACGTTCCCCCAGTATTTCGGGTCTGCCAAATGATAGTATTCTTTCAGGCCGGGGATACCCCCGTTTTCACAATGGGCCGTAATCGGAATGCTGTTCTCCGTACAATATTCGTATATGGGATAAAGCCTTTTGTCATCCGGGGTAAATCCCATGACCGGATAGATCTTAACCCCCCTGAACTGCCCGCCGTCTAAGGCATCTCTTACGAGGTCCACGACTCCTTCCCTGTTAGGATCAGCCGCAATAAATGGAAACATCCGAAGGCGATTGTATTTCTTGTTTATGGCTTCAACTGCTGCCACAGTCTCCCTTATCTGATCCTCGAATCTCTTTGTACCACCTCCGAACTTCTTGCAGTACTCCATATCCATCATCATGGGCGTGCAGATATCTATGCCCGCCTCATCCATTTCACACACCAACTTCTGCGCAATTTCGGAAATCGACATATCAACAAACTCCAACCAGTCTTCAAACGCTGAGTCTTCCGGCAGGATTCTTCTCAGCACCTTGTGGACAAACCTGTGCATTGGATTTCTCACGTTCAGAAAAAAACGCTTGCGGAATTCCAAAGGGACACAATCCAAGCTGAAGATATGGCAATGACAGTTAATCTTCATCGCAATTTCTCATTTGGCATTCCCTTTCTATCTTCATAACCGATTCACATGGCATTTTTTTGCTGGCCTAACGCTCACATTCAAAGATAAGCGGCACGATGCAACAAAGCACACGGCTTTGCCCGGTCAGTCCTCATGCCATTGTTTGACGCAATGGCCTCCTGCCATAGTCTGATGCGTCCGTCCAAGGGGGCTTCTTGTTTTGAGATCTTTTTTGCCTTATTTCCGGGCAAGAAGTGAAATGAATTTCAAAAAGGAGTGGCCCAAACCTGGCAGCCCAAAATCAAAGGAGGGACAGGGCGTTTTCTTGCATCCGTTCAAAATCCTTGTCGGTCAGCCCTGCGCCAAGGGCAACCAGTCTTGCCTGTTGCTCATTTAGAAGGTCTCCAGGTTCGTGGGCATCGCTGTTTAGAACCAATTCTGCGCCGTGTGTCCTTGAGAGTTTTGCCACGTGACCGTTTGTTATGCTGTGTCCCTTTCGAGCTGTAATTTCCAGAAAAATCCCTCTCTCTGCTGCCATCAATACTTCTTCCTCGCATATAAGGCCGGGGTGAGCCAGAATGTCAATGTCGGCATCCAAAGCTGCGCGGTTTGTACCGGGAATCACCGGTTCTGCGACGGTTTCCCCATGTACAACTATGATTTTGGCTCCAAGGGAACGGGCCTCCTTGGCCAGAGAGCCAATCTGAGCAGGTGGGATGTGAGTTAACTCGATGCCAGGTATGGTCTTGATCTCATTCACACGATTCAGTTGTTCGGAGACAGCCACAAGCCGCGGAATAATAAAATCAAGGTTGGAAGCGTCACCATGATCCGTGATCCCAATGACCTTGACGCCGAGCACATGGGCTCTGCGCACCAATTCTGATGGAACCAAAACACCGTCGCTAAAAATGGAGTGAGTATGAAGGTCGATCACGAGATCCTACATCTTATATTTGCCAAATTGGTCAGGGGATAGCTTTTCCAGGTATTCCTTCCATTTCTTGCCCTCTTCGCTTTTGTCAAATGCCTCTGGCTCTTGATCTAAGTGTGCGGACTTTTCCAGAACCTTGTCGTCCACAAATATGGGACAATTGGCCCTGAGCGCTAAAGCAATTGCGTCGCTGGGACGAGCATCAATATTGTATGACTGGCTGTTGGATGAAAAGTGGATTCTCGCATAGAATGTGTTGTCCCTCAGGTCGCACACCTCCACCTTGGAGATTGTTATCTTTAAGACATCCATGAAGTTAACAAATAGATCGTGGGTCATGGGACGAGCCAAGCGAACATTTTCGAGCTCCGTGGCAATGGCAGTCGCCTCCAGAATGCCAATCCATATGGGAAGCGCCTGATCCACATGGATCGCCTTAAGGATGACTATGGGGGAATTTGATGTGGGATCAATCGTTATGCCCGAGACTTTCATTTCATGCAGCATGTAGTATTCCTCCTTTTTCGCCAGGCCATTTTCTGCAACACTCAGATGGAGCGCCTAACAATGAATGCGAAAAGGCATCCGCAATATTGACATGCACTAACTGCCCGACACGAAGCTTCTCATCTGAAAAATTCACTGTTTTATTGCAAGGCGTGTGCCCAGTAACTTGATCATAGCCTTTTTTGCTGAGACCTTCTATCAACACTTCCTGGACTGTACCCACCAGCGCCCGATTCTTGTCCAACGTGATCTTTGACTGAAGCTCCAAGAGCCTGGCAAACCGTTCACCCTTTACGGCCTCTTGGACTTTATCGGAAAATCTAAAGGCCGGGGTATTTTTACGATTAGAATACTTGAATATGTAAAGATTGTCAAACCCGACCGATTCGACCAGATTCAGGGTCTCTTCGAAGTCTGTCTCGCCCTCACCAGGAAAACCCACGATAATGTCAGAGGTAATCGCTATGTTTGGCTGGGCTTTCCGTAATTTTTCTATCCTGGCCAGATAGTTGCCTCTTGTGTAGCCCCTGTTCATACGTTTTAGTATTCGGTCGGACCCGGATTGAACAGGCAGATGTATGTGAGGCGCCAATTTATCCAATCTTCCAAAAGCACGAATCAGCTTATCAGAAAGGTCTTTGGGGTGAGACGTCGTAAAGCGAAGGCGCCTCAAGCCCTCAACATCATTCACTGCTTCAAGAAGCGCCGGGAAATCAAGACTATGGCCGTTTTTCAAGCCATAAGAATTCACATTCTGTCCCAGGAGCGTGACTTCCCGAACACCCCTTGCTACCAGATGCCGGATTTCCTCTAAAATCCTCTGGGGTCTGCGACTCAACTCCCGCCCTCTCAAATATGGGACAACGCAGTACGTACAGAAATTGTCACATCCCCTTATGATGGTCACAAAGGCTTTCGCGCGAGCTTCTTGGAAATTCGTTGGCTTTATGTGTGAGGGTTCCACTGTCCCGGTGGGCTCTACGTCAACGGCTTGCTTTTTTTCGTGAGTGACTCGCCGAATTAGTGAGGGAAGCCTGCTGATAGAAAAAGTGCCAAAGACGATGTCTACATGGGGCGCCCGTTTGAGAAGGCGATCTCCCTCCTGCTGAGCCACACATCCACCCACACCAATGACCAAATTCGGTCTTTTGAGCTTCAGCCTGGCAAGTCGCCCCAGATGACTGTAGACCTTGTGTTCGGCCTTGTCACGGATGGAACAAGTGTTTAAAATAATAAGGTCAGCTTTTTCCTGGTGTGAAGTAGGCCTGTAATTCATGGTCGCCAGCAGTCTCTCCATTTGCTCCGAATCGTAGACGTTCATCTGGCATCCCATTGTGATTATGTGAACGCGTTTTGTCTTCATACAGCATCAAACCACTGACCAATGACTATTGACTATTAACCAACCCGTGTATGGAGATTGACCTGATATCTCCCACCGCAATCTTAAACCCACCACAAGGCAAATTGCCGTAACAAACCATCTCTTTGTCCACAACAACAGAGATCGTCTTATCGTCCTTTAATAATACGTCAGCCCTTAACGTATTGTCCTGAAGAATAAAGCTCATTGACACAATCTTATCAAAATCTATGCTGACATGGCCACTCCCGAGCTTTCCGGAAATTGCTGTCTGCCCCTCGAAACTAAGCTTTTCAACACGGGTAGAAGTATCGGACTGATCCATGATAGAGGCAGAATAGTTTCTTGCAGGCTCAGGAACCCTGATCCGCGAAGCCCCTCCAAGACCGCCCATCCCAACCAAAAATACAGAAAACAGAAACAACAGTCCGACAAGCAATATCCTTTTCATTGGGTTCCCTCTCCTTCAATGTCCGCCACCTCGATACGCATGTTTTTCTTAAGATCATCGATGATAATATCCACTTCCCTTTCACATCCAGGGCTAATGTGAAGAACTACCAGACCTCTCCGTGAATCCAGGGTCCTCATGACAGCCACACCGGCATACCCCTCAAGGATGAATTTCAGATAGTGGACCTCTCGTCGGTCTATCCGGTAATATCTCTTTGTACAGGCTGTAGGCATCAACCCACAGTCTCTAAGAAAAAGATCTTGGGGTTTCACGGTTTTCTATTTGATGAATACGTCAGCACGCCTGTGATGCCTGATGCCTGATTATGATCCGGGTTTGTACATTCTACCCAGAATCCAGGAACTAGGATCTAGTATCAATAAATCGACGACAAAAGGATTTATCAGAATTGACGGCATGTTTCAGAAACATCGATCACCAATTTCGGCACGTATGCTAACACCATTCTCTCTTTGTTTTCAACGAAAAAATCGGTTCGGTATTGTGCAAAGCGTCTCCATAAGCTATACGACAGTCACATGAAAAAGAAATGGCATATCCACACACCTGATGCTGATCTGACTTGCAAGCTGGCAGACAGTTTAGGCTGTCACCGAGCTGTTGCTGCAGTCCTCATAAACCGTGGATTCGCAATACCCGACCGGGCGGCCTCTTTTCTCACCCCGGCCCTTGCCCATATTCGATCCCCTTTTCTGATGAAGGATATGGATCGGGCCGTTTCCCGCATTATCTCTGCTCTCCGCGACCATCAAAAAATACTCATTTTCGGAGACTATGACGTGGATGGCATGACAGCCACAACGCTTCTCCTTGATTTTCTTATCTGCCTGGGCATGAACGTGGATTATTACATTCCCGATCGCCTCACCGAAGGCTATGGGCTCAGCACCGAAGCCGTTGAAAAACAGGCAATTCCACGTAACATAAACCTTATCATTACCGTGGATTGCGGCATCAGCAGCCACAAGGCGATCAGTGCAGCCCGTCGCGCTGGAATTGATGTCATTGTAACTGATCATCATAACCCACCTCCATGTTTGCCGGAGGCCTATGCGATTTTGAATCCTAAGCAAGCAGACTGCCCGTCAGGTTTTACATCGCTTGCGGGTGTGGGTGTGGCCTTCAATCTGGTCCTTGCCCTGCGCAAACGCCTCAGGGATGATGGGTTTTGGTCTGCCACCGGCGGTGTGGAACCAAACCTTAAAGCCGCATGTGATCTGGTAGCCCTTGGAACAGTGGCTGATATGGTTCCGATTCTGGAAGAAAATCGTATATATGTGAAAGCAGGCCTTGAGGTTCTTTCCTCTTGGCCCCGTCCCGGTTTAAAGGCCCTCCTGGACGTTTCCGGTGTGACGAATCGCTCTGTTGACACCTGGGATGTGGCTTTTAGACTCGCGCCTCGACTGAATGCCGCTGGAAGGCTTCGCCATGGCTCCATGGGATGTGAACTTCTGACAACTTCAAGTGATGAGACTGCTCAGAGAATCGCCGAGGAGCTTAGTCGTGAAAACAACAGAAGGAAGGACATAGAAGGCCGTATCCTCTCGGACATTACCCGGCGGCTCAAAGCCAATCCTCAACTGTTGCAAAGGTCCCTCGTCTTGGACGGACAAGGATGGCATGAAGGGGTGATCGGAATCGTTGCATCCAGACTTGTCGACCGATATGCGCGACCCGTTGTTCTGATTTCCGTTGCCGACGGCACTGGCAAGGGATCGGCCCGAAGCCCGGAAGGATTTGATCTGTTTGAGGCCCTCAAGGGATGCGCCGGGCACCTGAAAAAATTCGGGGGGCATCAGTTTGCCGCCGGTCTGACCTTAAGGGCTGAAGACATTCCTGCTTTTCGCTCGGATTTCGAAAGACTCGTGTGCGAAAACACAACAACCATGGACTTTGCGCCCAATATCCACGTAGAGACCGAGATAGCGCCAGCAGAGATCTCTCCCAAGCTGACTAACGAGCTTGAACGACTGGCTCCGTTTGGAGCAGGCAACCCCGAACCCCTCTTTATGCTTTCAGATGTGGATGTCCTTTCTGCCCGAACTGTTGGGACCTGTCACATGAAAATGCGCTTGGCGCCTGCCAATCCGCCTGTGGCTGACCGAACCAGGCCTCTGGATGCCATAATGTTTAACGCCAATGAGTCACTTCCGGAGAGATTCCAGCGTATTGCTTGCAATCTTCGCTGGAATAGGTGGATGGACCAAAAAAGAATTCAATTGGTAATTAAAGATTTCGTTCCAGCATGATTTTTCTGTTGTAATTTGATGCAACCTATCATATTCTTTTTTTTAAATATACTTTTCTCAATACTATTCGGTTGTCATGGCAAGAGTATTTCGTCCAAGTAATCGCGAAGCAAAGATTCTCTCCAGGATTGAAAGTTCAAAGGAACGGGCACACCAGCTTGCCATTGAGCAAATCAGGAATGTCTTTGAACCCTTGAGCAATGCCATAGCGATGAAGCTCATAGAGGATCAATTACTTGTGACAACCAGCAAAGGGGATATCGAGGAACAGATTGCGGGTTCCCTGCAAAAACTGACCCGTGCGGATGACTTTGATATTGATTACCAAATTGCCCCAATCAGAAACGTGGTGCCGCGCCCGAACTTCATAAGCCTCTATCTTACCGCATTTGTCGTGGAACAACTGATCAACCACAGAAGTGTGGAAGATATCTATGGTTCCGACGAAGAAATCTACAATTGTATTAATCGCCAGGTTGCCAAATTTGTCCTTTGATGAGGCCATCGTTCCATCCCAGGCTTGTTAATAGCCCTTTTGAGGACCCTGTCCTCTTTATACCATTTTTCTTTGAAAAACGAGCCCTTCTCTTCGACATGGGAGACCTGCACAGCCTCCCCGCGAAAGAAATCCTCAAGCTCACCCATGCCTTTGTGACCCACACACACATGGACCATTTTATCGGCTTTGATAGCCTCCTTCGCATCTTCCTGGGTCGCGAAAAAACTTTGCACCTGTTTGGTCCTCCTCGCTTTCTTCAAAACGTTGAAGGAAAACTGGCGGGCTATACCTGGAACCTGGTCATGAACTACGATAACCGATTCTCGCTCAAAGCCACGGAAGTCCATCCGGATCATACCTTGACCAGGGTATACCACTGCAGGAAGGCATTTAGGTCCACCCAACTGCCAGAGCAAGCCCCTTTTGACGGAATGCTTCTGAAAGAACCCGCCTTTTCCGTACACGCCATCCATCTTGATCACAAGGTTCCTTGTCTGGCCTTTGGGCTTGAGGAACGGTTTCATGTCAACATCATGAAGGATCGCCTGAAAGGACTCGGCATACCTGTTGGGCCATGGCTGAAAACATTCAAAGAGGCGCTGTACGACGAACGTGATCCTGATGAGGGTTTTCAGGTTGTCTGGAAAGAAGACGGCAAAGAAAAGCAACGTAGGTTCCGTCTGGCCGATCTTACCCGGCAAATCGCCCATGTCTCACCAGGACAAAAGATAATCTACATTGTTGATGTGGTGTTCACTCCCGGAAATGTCGAAAAAATTGTTGATTTTGCCAGCAATGCCGACCAGCTCTTTATCGAGGGAGCCTTTCTTGATGCAGAAGCGGATGTGGCACGGGAAAAATACCACCTGACTGCAAAACAAGCCGGCATGCTTGCTCAAAAGGCCGGCGTCAAGCATTTCACCCTGTTTCATTTCTCGCCCAGATATGCCCACGCTGCGCATTTGCTCCAACAAGAGGCTCACAGGGCATTTTCAGTCCGCGCCCCATAGCGGAATGACGGGTTGCCAGATCTTTGGTCTGACCTGTGAGACTGCTTCGGGTGAGGCCTGTCTTGTCGACACGGCAAGGCATCTGGTGTAGTGTATACAGAACAAGGAGGTGCATACAACCATGAGCACAGTCACGCTCTCCACCAGGTTGGCAAAAGACGAAGCCAGAAAAATCGACGAACTTGCGGGGGGACTTGGCCTTGATCGCGGTTCCTTGCTCAAGCAGCGTATCCGTAACGGATACGCTGACATTCAGACCAGAAGAGCGTTTGATGCGTACCGCCACGGAACCATAACGCTTTCACGCGCCGCTGAAATCGCAGGTCTGAGCTTGCGCGATATGTTGCTGCAATTGCCGGAGGAGTCTAACACGGCTGACCGGCAAAGCCTATTAGGATCGCACCAGCAAAGCTGGTGGTTTAACTGGATTAGTTATTTTTGAGCGAGCCCTAGGCATCACCTGCGAGCCTGAATCCTCTGGAAGCGAGCCGAGGCAGCGGGACTGATCTCCTCAATGTAGTTCTTGATACCTGTCACAATGGCATCGGCCAACTCTTCCTGGTATGCTGCAGTGTTCAGCCTCCGGCACTCTCTTGGATTGGAAATAAAGGCTGCCTCTACCAATATGCAGGGCATTTCAGCCCCAAGAAGCACATAAAAGGGGGCGTGTTTCACTCCCTTGTCCTTAATATGCTTGAATTTTGTCTTCAGTTTCCAGACCATGGCTCCTTGAACGTATCCCGCAAGACGACTCGATTCGTTGACCTTGGAATTCTTCATGAGGTCATTCAGGATAGACTCAAGGTCACTGATGTTCTTGGCCGACGTAGCGTTCTCACGGGCAGCAACCAGAATTGCGTCATCATCGGTAGCCAGATTCAAGAAATAGGTCTCAATGCCACAGGAATACCTGTTTTTGTGGGCATTCGCGTGAATGGAGACAAACATGTCGGCATTTTTCGTGTTGGCAATGGCCGTTCGTTCCTCAAGGGAAAGAAAAATGTCTTTATCCCTGGTCAGTATTGCCTCGCAGCCTAGCCTCTCACGTATCTTTTTGGCCAACCTCCTGGAGACCTCCAAGGTGACGTTTTTCTCTACAACTCTCTTAAAGTATCCAATAGCCCCGGGGTCCTTGCCGCCATGTCCCGGGTCAATGACAATCCGTCTTACACCAAGCGCCAGTTGCTTGGCCAAAGATCCGTTGAGCATGTTGCCACCCGGTTTTGCCATCTCCTGCTTAAAGGGCTTTTTTGATGAGCGCTTCCTCGGAATTCCGTTCACGTCAAGGACAACCCGAAAAGGATTCTTCAACGAGAATATCTTGAACTTCTTAATCGATTTGATATCTAACACCACCCGCACCTTATCTGGTGTATACTGAGCCGCACGGGCATCACTCAAGAGGTCATCACCAATCGGTACAACAGGCTTCAGGTTGGCGCCCATCCTCGCGCTGTCAATATCAATGTAAAGGCGCTGGGGCTTGCCAATGGCCGGATCTTTTCTCAACAGGCGATAGGCGAACGGCACATCTCTTTCCACATCAATGACCACTCGCGTATAGCTTGGATTGGACCAAACCCTCATATCGCTCACCTCGGCAAGCAATGTCTCTGCGGGCTTGTTTTCTTTTTCATCAAGGGGCTCCTCGTAACCTTCCGGCAAGGGATCAGTTTTCCTGACACCTTTTTTCATCGCTAGAGAGCCGGTCCTGGTCTGCTTGGAACTGGGCCTCTTCTTGCCTTCACGCAACTCGGCAATCGCCTTTTTCGCCTTAGACCGGTAAGGGCTTTTCAGAAAACGTCTCAATAATCGACAGTAGTGATCCACAGCCTCCTGTCTGTCATTCAGTTTGCCTGAAAGCTCGTACAGCCTGGAATACAAACGGCCTATCATAAAGAGGGCATCATCTGCTCTGACTCCGTCCGGGTGGGCTGCATACACAGACTCAGCTCTTTTGATACATGCAAGCCACTCATGCCGACTCTTTTGCTTTTGGGGGTCCTTCAGGAGCTTCTTGTAGCTCGATTCAGCCTGGCGATACTGGTATTCGATGCTTGCCGCGGCAACAGAAGGGTTGCATAGAGAAGAAAGAAAGAGGGAAAAAAGCACGGGCAGGGATTTCTTCAGGTTCATAACAGAAATATGGGCATCCTTCATTCAGGGCAAAAAATTAGTTTACACTTACCTAACCCGGATTAACCAGAACCAAACATCTAACGAAGTTGCTACATTTTTTTGTTCACCGCAGAGTCGCAGAGGACGCAAAGTAGTTTATTTTTTGAATTGTCGTGAGAGGCGACAATTCAAAAACCAAGCTGTCTGATCTAAATGCAATATACCTTCGCATGACAAGTTTAATAATGCGTTTCTTTTTGTTTTTCGTCCTCTCAACGAAAAACAAAAAAACTCCTAAACTCTGCGTTCTTTGCGTCTCAGCGGTGAGACATAGATTCTTTCTGCCAGAAAAAACACGAATTTCATCACAAAAGCTCCTTTAGAGCATGCAACCGGTTTAGTGCCTCAAGGGGTGTTATGGTGTCGATATCCATTTTCTTCAGGGTATTGATAACGACTTGGTCTGTAGTATTAAAGAGAGGGAGCTGAACGCCTGAGATCGAATCTGCCCCTTTTGGGGAACGACCGACCTGAGGTATCCCCACCCCGTCAAACTCACCCGCTTCTATGTTTTTCAATATCTCTCTGGCTCTCTTGACAACGTCTTCTGGAACACCGGCCAGGCGAGCTACCTGGATGCCGTAACTCCTGTTGGTGCTCCCGTCAACCAATTTCCTGAGAAAGATAATCTCGTCATTCCATTCCTTGACCGCAACATTGCAGTTTTTTACACGGGGTTTGGTGAGGGCCAGGTCCGTCAACTCATGGTAGTGTGTGGCAAATACGGCCTTGATCCCTTGTCCTTTCCAGTCGTGGAGATATTCGGCCACGGCCCACGCTATGCTCAGACCGTCAAAGGTGCTGGTCCCCCGTCCGATTTCGTCCAGAATGACAAGGCTTTTCCCGGTGGCGTTGTTCAAGATATTGGCGCTCTCCTGCATCTCAACCATGAAAGTGCTCTGGCCTTGGGCAAGGTTATCAGATGCGCCAACCCGGGTGAAGATTCGATCCACAATCCCTATGGCCGCCTCCTGTGCCGGAACAAAGGATCCCATCTGAGCCATTAGGACTAACAGGGCCACCTGGCGAAGGACAGTCGATTTTCCGGCCATGTTCGGCCCGGTAATGATGAGCACCTGCCGCGATGTGTCGTCCATTTCAATGGTGTTGGGAACAAATCTCTCTGAAGTGATCATCTTCTCAACGACCGGATGACGACTCTCCTTTAACAAAAGGCTCCCTTCTTCATGCACTGCAGGCTTGGTGTAACCATTTTGGTCGGCAAGTTCGGCCAGACCAACCAGGACATCCACCTGGGAGACCAGGCCGGCCATTTTGCCGATGCGGCGATTACCTTGAGCCACCTTTTTTCGTACCGTGCAGAACAACTCATACTCCAACTGGGCCCGTTTCTCTTCCGCTCCAAGGACCTTTGATTCATAGGTTTTGAGGTCTTCGGAAATATAACGCTCTCCGTTCACCAGGGTCTGCTTGCGCACGTAGTGAGACGGCACTGATTTGATATGTGTCTTGGAAACCTCGATATAGTACCCAAAAACCTTGTTGAATCCAACTTTCAGGGAGTTGATACCGGTAGCCTTCCGCTCCCTGGCCTCCAATCGTGAAATCCAATCCTTGCCTTCCTGGCTTATGCGAATCAATTCATCGAGCCCCTGATCAAAGCCAGGCCTAATAATGCCCCCTTCCCGGAGAGTTAGGGGCGGTTCGTCGGAGATGGCGCTCTCGAGCAAACGCCCAATGTCGGCAAGATCGTCCCACTCGCCCTTGATCTTTGAGAAATCGCCGCTTCTATACCCCTCAATAAGAGCCAGTATCCGTGGAAGTCTCTCGATAGAGCGCTTCATCGCCACCATGTCCCGGGCATTACACCGGTCGAGGGCAATTTTGGCATTCAGACGCTCAAGGTCATAGATCTCGTCCATGGCCTCCCTTAGTGAACGTCTGACAAGAAGATTCTCCTTGGCCTCTTCAACGCTGTCCAGCCTCTGTTGGATTTTGCCGATATCCAAAAGGGGATACTGAAGCCATGTTCGCAGTTTCCGCCCACCCATGGCTGTTACTGTGCAGTCCATCACGCCCAGGAGGGAACCACGTCTTGCCCCGGTTCGAATAGTCTCAAAGAGCTCCAAGTTCCTTTTTGTCGCCTCATCTATTACCATAAAATCAGATAGGGAGTATGACACGATGCCCGTTAGATGGACAAGATCTCCTTTGTGTGTGTCATCCACATAACGCAACAGACCTCCTGCGGCAGCAATTCCGGCCTGCCATTCATGGCAGCCAAACCCTTCCAGCGAACTGGTCTTAAACTGCCTGAAAAGTCGCGCTCGAGACGATTCAAGTTCAAAGGTCTCGTCTTTCAAAAAGCATATTGAGGTTTGATTAAGGCCGTGTATTAGCGCCTTGACTTGCGCTTCTTCGCGCTGTGATTCGGCAATCAGAGTTTCCCGTGGCTCTATGCGCCTGCACTCATCCAATACCTCATCGAATTCTCTTGACTCTGTGACCTTGAAAGTCCCTGTGGAGATGTCCAGATTTGCAATACCGAAGCTTCCCTGCCACAAATAAAGGGCCATGAGGAAATTGTTCGATTTTGAATCCAAGATATCGGTGTCAAGAACCAGCCCTGGCGTTATGACGCGCACGACATCTCTTTTTACAAGGCCCTTGGACTTTGCCGGGTCCTCCACCTGATCGCAGATGGCCACTTTGAAACCGTGTTCGATCAATTGCGCAACATAGGACTGGGCAGCGTGGTGGGGAACACCACACATGGGAATCGCTTCTTGGTCTTTTTTGTTTCGGGAGGTCAGGGCAATTTCAAGAATTCGAGATGCAACCTTGGCATCTTCAAAGAACATCTCGTAAAAATCGCCCATCCGGAAAAACAGGATGGCATCAGGGTAGTTATGTTTGATGGACAGGTATTGCTGAACCATCGGGGTGGCTTTAGCCATGACAGCACAACAGGAATTTCCTCTGACTTCTCTTCTGCCTTTGAGCCTTCAGCTTTCAGCTTTGATCTTCAATCAGATGCTTCCGCTTTCTTTCTGAGGAGTTTGTTCCTCTGCAATAGGCAGGCTTTTTAGGACCTTTATTTCTTCCTCCAGCTTCCTGATGGTCTCTTGATGGTTTTGCAGGGTCTTCTTTGTCTTAAAGCGTTCGCTCAACCCATGAAAATAAGAGAGAAGGAGCCCTGCAAGCAAGAATCCGAGAAAATATACAGATAAAGGAACTGGCTGGCCTTCACCGCTCCATAGCAAAAGGTTAAGCCTTAAGGATTTCTCGTCCATGAAAACGTCAATATTCTGCACGACTACAATCACCAAAAAAATGATCACCAGAGAAAGTAACAGAGGCTTGAAAGATCTCATCACAAATTCTCCTTATCTTCTAGCTACTTCTAAAGCTTTAAAATGCGGTTTCAGGTTTCCGTAAGTCGCCTCCAAATGCTCCGGAATTACGCGAACTTCGGCAAAGACTGTCATCGCATTCGTGTCGCCGTGCCAGCGCGGAACAATATGAAAGTGAAGATGTTGCTCTACCCCTGCGCCTGCCACTACGCCCAGATTAAGCCCCACGTTAAATCCATCAGGGTTCATCACTTTCTTGAGCATCCCGATGGAGTCTCTGACCGTCTTCAAAAGATCACTCATCTCCTCCAATGTCAGATCGTCCAAGGAAGCTATGTGCCTTTTGGGAGCAACCAAAAGATGGCCATTAATATATGGATACTTATTCATCATGACCATTGAAAGAGATCCCCTGTATAGAGTGAGGCTTCCTTGATCGGACAGAGCAACACAGAAGATGCACTCTTGTTCCTTTTCGCCCAATATGTAATCCATGCGCCATGGAGCCCATAATGTCTTCACTAGTTGCGCCTCACACGACCGGTCTCACAGGATCCTGATGGCAATCCGTGCCCATCAATTTTATAGCACTATAACAAAGTTAGCTGAAAAAACAACCCCTTTTCCACAGTCTCCATAGGACTCCGTCATGTAAACATGTATCACCCACGAAACTGCAGACTTTCTCACTGAATAAATCTTTGGAAAACCCGATTGAGTTTGACGTTGTCATGCTCAGATTAGTTATGGTCGCTAACCAAGCCCGACCAACTCCACCGTACCCCATACGCCCATCTGGTCGTCCAGTATGACAACAACACCAAGGACTCCCTGGATATCTCCCGCCAGACGGATTGCAGAAACAACGTCTTCTTTCTTAGAAACCACGTTTCCTATGGTCGTGGCAGTTGCGTCTGCAAGTGCCGCAGATTCTGAGATTACAACGACTGCGTCAGAGCTTCCGAAGCTGATGGAATGCCCAACACTACCCGAAGAGGTGCAAACCGCCATAGGCGTTTCCGGCGAATCTATTCGCACGCCCAGCTTACCGCTTAAGGGAGAAGGCCCAGCAAATATGGCTACAGTCAAGGGAAATGTTGTACAGATGAAAATATCTCCCCCGTTTTCAATCATAACCTCTTTGCTATAGCTCAAGAGATCTCTTCCGACATACTCGGCCACCGCGCCTGCAACGGCGGCCATGGGGCCAACACCCGCCTTCTGGCTCGCCTCTATCATGGTCCTGACAATGGGCGGCGCAAGGTGATCATCAGAAAGTGGCGTCAGGCTCTCAACAAAGTCCGGATGGTCCTCGGCGTATCTTTCCAACGGCACTCTATGTTTCAGGACCAAATCCCTGGTTTCCCTTTCAAGGGGCCTCTGAGCCCTGACCAGCAAATCAGTTTCCTTCACAACTACACGAAAAGATTCAAGCTTGTCGTCCGTAACAAGACTGCGGTAGAAGCGATGTTGGTAATCTCTCATTTTCATTTCCCATCTGGTATCATGCATCCTGCAACCGACTCACTGTCTCTGGCAAACCGTTTCCACTGCATCGTATCCAAGGAACTCGTTTATGGCGTTGGTCAGTGCACTCCCGGCCCTTAGCCGTATATGGTCAGGCAGGGCAACGATGGTTTCCGTCCTTTGGGGAATACGCAGATGCAGATAGGCGCCGCTGGTCCCCTTATGTTTCTCCAAAATATCGTAGAGTTGTTGAAGCTTTTCTTTGTCAAGACTCGTTATGTCGAGCTTTAAACGGACACTCGTTGTCCAGGTCTCCTCGGCCTTTTCTATGGGAATGACGGTATCACCGAGAATCTTCACTGACTTTTCATCTTTTGTCACACGACCTTCGATGAAGATGGCGGCATCCTTGACAACAAGATCGGATACGCTCGAATATACTGATGAAAAAAGCGTGACCTCGGCAAAACCACTCAAGTCCTCAAGTGTCACAAAGGCCATAAGGTCGCCCTTCCTGTCGTTGTGATGTTTTACATCCCTTACCAGCCCCCCCAGGCGAACAACCGCCCCGTCGGAAAGCTCGCGGAGCTCCAGGGTGTCGGTGTTGGCAAATTTATTGAGTATGGATTCATGCCTGGCCAGAGGATGACCAGTGATGAAAAAACCCAAGGATTCCTTCTCGTGCTTCAAGAGTTGGCCCTCATTCCACTCCTCCATGTCAGGAAGCGGGGAATAGACAACGCCCAAGCCGTGCTCCGGCATGACCTCAAAGAGGCTGATCTGACCGTCCATGCGATCCTTTTGGATCTTCTGGCCGACTTCAAGAGCCTGACCGAGCACGGCTATCATCTGGGAACGTTTGGCTCCGGTGGAATCAAAGGCGCCGCATTTTATCAGACTTTCAATCACTCTCCGGTTGACTTTTTTCTGGTCAACTCTTTCGCAGAAATCAAATAGCGATTCAAAGGGACCGCCTTCACTCCGGACAGCAAGAATTGACTCAATGGCCCCTTCTCCAACGTTCTTTATGGCGGCCAGGCCAAAACGAATGGCGCCATTTACGACCGTAAAGGTTATGTCACCTTGGTTAATGTCGGGTGGAAGTATCTCAATTCCCTGGCTGCGACATTCGGAAATATACTTAACCACGGCTTCGGTGGTGTTCATCTCGCTGGTCAAAATGGCGGCCATCAACTCAACAGGAAAGTGGGCCTTCAAATAGGCTGTCTGAAAGGCAATCATCGCGTAGGCAGCGCTGTGGGCCTTGTTGAAACCATAGCGCCCAAATTTTTCCATGAGATCAAAGATCTCTTCCGCCTTTTCCGGGGCAACCCTTTTCTTTTCGGCCCTTGTCAAGAAACGCTTCCGTTCCTGAGCCATCATCTGGCCTATCTTCTTACCCATGGCCTTTCGGAGATTGTCGGCATCGGCCATGGAGTAGTCTGCAAGCACTGCGGCAATGTTCATCACCTGTTCTTGATACAGAATCACGCCGTAAGTGTCCTTCAGGATAGGTTCAAGCTCGGGGACTATGTAAGTGACAGGCACACGACCGCTTTTCCTCTCAACAAAAGCGTCATGCATGCCACTGTCTAGCGGCCCCGGACGATAGAGAGCCACCAGGGCAATGATGTCCTCAAAACATGCCGGTTTCATCCGGCGCAGCAGGTCTTTCATGCCGGAACTCTCCAACTGGAAAACTCCGGTGGTCTCGGCGGATGCAAGGAGTTCAAAGGTTTTCTTGTCTGTCAGATCCAGGCTTGCCAGATCCGGAGGTTCACGGCCGTCCTTGCGTATGATCTCACAGGCATGTTTCATTACGGTCAGGTTGCGAAGGCCCAGCAGGTCGAACTTGATCAACCCGATCTTCTCTATTGCCTTCATGTCGTACTGGGTTACGACCTCCCCCTTCTTTCCCCTGGCCAGCGGAAGGTGCTCCACCAGAGGCCTGTCTGAAATCACTGCCCCGGCCGCATGGGTGGAGGCATGCCTGGGAAGCCCCTCCAGGGCCAGAGCAATGGAAAGGAGTTCTTTTATTTGGGGACGTTCTTCTGCCATAACCCTTAATTTTGGCTCCCGAGAAAGAGCGCTCTCCAGGCTGATACCGAGTCCCTCTGGTATCATCTTGGCAATGGTGTCAACCTCCCTCAACGGGATGTCAAGGGCCCTTCCCACATCCCTGATGACGGCCCTGGCCTGCATTTTGCCAAAGGTGATAATTTGGGCCACATATTCGGGGCCTCCGTATCTCTCCACGATGTATCTGAAAACAGCATCACGGCCTTCAATACAGAAATCAACGTCAATGTCAGGCATGCTCTTACGAGCAGGATTCAGGAATCGCTCAAATATGAGGCCATAAGCAATGGGGTCCAAATCAGTGATCTTCAGGGCATAGGCTACAAGACTGCCGGCGGCAGATCCTCGTCCGGGCCCCACAGGAATGTTCTGTTCTTTTGCAAAACGAACAAAGTCTGCAACCACCAGGAAATAACTCGAAAACCCCATCTTCTTGATGACAGCAAGCTCCTGGTCAAGACGCCTACCGTAAAGCTCTATGTCTGCGGCTGAAAATCCGGGGTTCTTCGAACGGACCTCTTCTAATCTTGCCTCCCATCCCCTTCTGACTTCTTGCTCAAAATACTCGTCCACCATCAAAGGGATATTCTCTTGCCGGCCTGCATCTTCATGACCGGGGCCACTGGGAATCCGAAATTTGGGAAAATGATAAGAACTCAAATCGAGATCCAGGTTACAGCGGTTACTGATCTCAATCGAGTTTTCGACGGCCTTGGGGTAGTTTGCAAAATAGAGAGCCATTTCCTTTGGAGACTTAAAATAAAGCTGATCGGTCTGGAACTTGAGACGCTTTGTTTCCTGAACGGTCTTGCCTGTCTGGATGCACAACAACACGTCGTGAGCACGGGCATCTTCCGGATCCAAATAATGACAGTCATTTGTGGCAACCAGGGGGAGTGAAAGGTCTTGGCTCATTTCCAACAAGGCGCGGTTCACTGTCTCCTGGGCCTCAATACCGTTGTTTTGGACCTCCAAATAGAAATTGCCCTCGCCAAACATGCCCTCGTAGGCACGGGCAACCTCGGCTGCCTTTTCCAAACGCCCTGCTCTTATTAACCTGGGGATCTCTCCGTGAAGACAAGCGCTTAGCGCAATTAGGCCATCACTGCACTCTGATAGAATGGCCTTGTCAACTCGCGGCTTATAATAAAAGCCCTCCAGATGGCCGGCTGTCACCAGCCTGCACAGGTTCTTGTACCCCTTGGCATTTTTCGCCAGGAGAATCAGGTGATACAGGCCTCCCTTCTGGCGTGGGTCCTTGTCAAAACGGCTTGCGGGAGCCACATACATCTCGCAACCTATTATGGGCTTTATCCCTGCCTTGTATGCCTTCTGATAGAACTCAATGACACCGTACATGGTGCCGTGATCAGTGATTGCCAGGGAGGTCATCTGAAAGGATGCCGCACGATCCAGCAGGGGATCAAGGCGAATCGCCCCGTCAAGGAGACTGTACTGCGTGTGGACATGAAGGTGGACGAAGTTTGAAGATTGCATCAGTCTAACATATAGTTGGGGGCTTCTTTTGTAATAATCACATCATGGACATGACTCTCTTTCAGGCCCGAAGAGGTAATGCGAATAAACCGGGCATCTCGCTGCAACGCCTCAATACTCCGACACCCGACATATCCCATGCCCGCCCTCAGGCCGCCTACAAGCTGGTAAACACATGCAGAAAGCGCCCCCTTGTAAGGGACCCTGCCAACAATACCTTCAGGAACAAGTTTTGCTTCCTCGGTGAGATCTTCTTGATAGTACCTGTCTTTGCTCCCCTTTTTCATAGCCTCCAGAGAACCCATGCCCCGATAGACTTTGTAGCTTCGGCCTTGGAAAAAGATCGTTTCGCCGGGACTTTCCTCAGTGCCTGCAAACAGACCCCCGATCATTACGCAGTGAGCCCCGGCTGCGATAGCCTTGGTCATGTCACCTGAAAATTTTATCCCGCCATCTGCTATCAAGGGAACCCCTGTTTTTTCGGAAATTGGCCTGCAGTTCAAAATGGCTTCCACTTGAGGAACACCAACCCCTGCAATAATGCGAGTCGTGCAAATGGACCCCGGGCCAACACCTATCTTGACGCCATCAACCCCTGCCTTAATCATGGCCTCTGCGCCTTTGCCCGTAGCCACATTGCCTGCAATCAAATCTATCTCTTTAAATGTCTGCTTCAGCATCTCAACGGCCTTCAACACTCCTGCGCTGTGACCGTGAGATGTATCAATGACAATGACATCAGATCCTGCTCCAAGTAAGGCCTCGGTGCGTTCCTCCATGTCGGGTCCGACTCCGACTGCAGCACCAACTCTTAGCCTGCCCAGACTGTCCTTGCATGCCTTCGGGTATTTCTTGATCTTTTCGATGTCCTTTATCGTAATGAGCCCTTTCAAACGTCCTTTGTCATCTACCACCAGGAGTTTCTCGATTCGGTGTTTATGGAGAAGTCTCTTTGAATCTTCTAACGTAATCCCTGCAGGCACCGTCACCAAATTATCCTTGGTCATCACGTCAGAGACCTTCTTGTTCAGATCTGTCTCAAATCTGAGGTCTCTGTTAGTGACAATCCCTACCAGTTGTTCTCCTTTAACTACGGGCACACCTGAAATCCGGTATCTTTCCATAAGCCCCAAAACCTCGTGGATCGGTTTTTCAGGCTCAATCGTCGTTGGATCCACGATCATCCCACTTTCAGACTTCTTGACCTTATCCACTTCCTGGGCCTGGCTTATGGCGCTCATGTTTCGGTGGATAATGCCAATTCCGCCTTCTCGCGCTAAACTGATAGCCGTTTGAGCCTCAGTCACGGTATCCATGGCTGCGCTGACAATGGGAATATTAAGAGAGATCCTTCTCGTCAAGCGGCTGCTGACATCAACGTCTCGAGGCAATACCTGCGAATAGGCAGGAACGATTAAAATATCATCAAAGGTTAAGGCTTCCTTAATCATGGTCTCGCCCATAGGTCTTCTCCTCTTCTTTTTGGGACCGAATGAATACCAGAAGGGCACTCCCTTGGCAACGGCAAATTGGATCGCTCCGCGACATTGTACGCCGCGACCGCGGACCTTCGCCCACGGCAACGTCAAAGTCGATCGGGTTTTGCCACATTAGAAGGAGTTGCGACGCCTAAAATTCGTGCTTCGTATTTGTAGCATTTTGATTTAACATATAATTTTTGTTAATTCAGCCGGTTAGTTGCTTAAATGACGTGGCCCTGGCCCTGACCGCTTAGGACTTGCAGTGATCCATATAAAATGCTATTTTATTTATGGAAACCCCAGGACCCTAAAAATCATGCTAATAGCGATCAATCCAATAAACCCCCAAGCCCGCTTAATCCGAAAAGTGGCGCAAGTGCTTGAAGATGGCGGCATCATTGCCTATCCGACGGATACGTACTATGGCATTGGTTGTGATATCATGAACAAGAAGTCCATAGAGAGGATCTACAGGGTAAAACAGAGAAACAAGAAAAAACCCTTCAGTTTCATCTGCTCTGACCTCAAGAGCATCAGCGAGTACGCCAAGGTCTCCAACTACGCATACAAGACCATGAAACGCTTGCTCCCCGGCCCTTACACCTTTGTTTTGGAGGGTTCAAAGCTCGTCCCAAAGATCATGTTAACCCTGCGCAAAACAGCAGGAATTCGAGTGCCAGACCACCCCATTTGTCTGGCACTGGTCAAGGAACTCGGGCATCCCATATTATCCACAACCGCCAATCTCGCTGATGGACCAGCCTACAGCGAGTCTCATCCCTATCTGATCCACGAAACCTTCGGATCTCAGATTGACCTTGTTATAGACGGCGGCCCCGTGCCTGGAGGGCCCTCAAGTGTGGTTTCTCTCATTGATGACACACCTGACGTCATACGGGAAGGATCAGGAGATGTAAGTATTTTTCGGTGAGTGTCAACCGTTGATGCGGTTGATCAAGCTCCCTGCTGGCTTGAAGTGGACGACCCAACGTGCGGGCACATGAACATTGGCTGCGGTCATCGGGTTTCTTCCCTTCATGGGCCTTCGTTTCTTGACTCTCAAGCGACCCAGACCTCTAAGATCAACAGTCTCGCCTCGCATCAAGGCCTGTGCCATACTCTCAAACATTATTTCCACCACGGTCAACATATCCTTCTTGGCAATGCCGGGAAAAGCCTTCATCAAGTCCTCAGCGAGATCACGCTTAACCATTGCCTATGTTCTGCCCGGTAGACAGAGATATCCGGAATGAAGCGCCGCCGCGGTTATCTGGTCCAACACCCTGGTCAAAGTCGAGGACCCCAAAAGGTATTCTAGGAGGGAAAATTTCTTTTCCTTTGCATAAAAAACCGAGGGTTCGCCCTTGATGCCACCCAATTTGCCTGCCAGGCTAATAGCATCTTCCAGATTACCGAGACTGTCCAGCAAACCCAGTTCTCGAGCCTGTTCTCCTGACAAGATGCGACCATCGGCAATGGCCTGGACTTCTTCTTTAGGCATTTTTCGACCTTCAGCTACTGCCACCACAAACTGCTGGTGCACGTTGTCAATGAACCCCTGCAATAGTTCTTTTTCTTTGGAAGTCATCTGCCGCAAAGGAGAACCCACGTCCTTGTATTGCCCGCTCTTGAGGACAAAGGCAGCCACTCCTATTTTCTTGAACAGCTCTTCGAAGTTGGCAAATTCCATAATCACGCCAATACTCCCTGTAATCGTGCCAGGATTGGCCATGATATGGTCCGTTGCCACCGCCACATAATATCCCCCCGAGGCCGCAATAGCCCCCATAGACGCGACAATTTTCTTCAAGTGTTTGGTCTTTTTCACTTCTTCATAGATCTCTTGGGAAGGACCAACACCGCCTCCGGGAGAATTGATTCTTAAAACGATTGCCTTTATGTCTTTCTTGTCACGCAATTCCTTGAGATGCGTGAGTATAGGCTTGGGATCGGCAATAATTCCCTTTATTTCAATCACGCCAACGTTTTCGCCAAACTGAAAGGCTGAATTCCTCTTACCAAGGAAAAAAATGGCCGTCACGCTGATAACAGCGACGGCCCCGATGGTACATATTACTAGCAAGGAAAACAAGACAGGATGTCTTCTTGCAAACATCGCAATATCCCTTTTCCAATCAATCGATTATTTGTAAAATCTGTTTTTTTGTGCCAAAAAATATTCCTGGTACACTGTTTTTCAATGTATACCAATAATTGAGGAATCGAGGGATTAAATGAATTTCCGCTCGTTCGACCTTGAGGCTCTCGACAGGCAATTCATAAATTACTCAATTTCAAATTCCTCAATTCCATTCTATCCGGGCCAGAAATTGTGGATCAAGGAATCAACTCTCACCAGTCTTGTCCGCAGATGTACCAGTTGTCTCCTCGGCTTCACCTGAATGCGTCTGCTCATCGCCAGCCTCTGCTTCAATGTATTTAGTTGCGCCTTCCGTGCCTGGGGGCAAAACTCCTTCTTCGGCTTCGTTCCCGCCTTCCGGGCTTTGCGCCTCAGGCTCATCGGCCTCTTCATGGGTCGACTCGGAATCGTCCTTGGCAGAATCCTGCTCAGCTGATTTTTCTTTGAGATTCTCCTTCAAGAGTTCACCCAAGCTCGATGTGGGGCCGTTGTAACTGCTTAAGTAGTCGGACACCAGGTCGTGCTCTTCGTCCATCTCAAGCTGTTTGACCGAAAGCCCGATCCGCCGTTCCTTGGGATTGATATTGAGCACTTTGGCAGACACGATATCTCCAACCTGAAACTTGCCCAAAGGGGTCTTGAGTTTCTCTTTTGTCACTTCTGAGACGTGGACAAGGCCTTCAATACCTTCCTCCAGTTCAATAAAGACACCAAACTCCGTGACATTCGTGACCGTGCCGACAATCTTGGTTCCCACCTTGTAACATTCAGGAACAGCCTCCCATGGGTCTCGCTGAAGTTGTTTGATCCCCAAAGAAAACCGTTCGCTTTCCTTGTCAATATTGAGCACAATGGCCTGTACTTCGTCCCCCTTTTTGTAAGCCTCAGAGGGATGCTTAATCCGTTTGGTCCACGATATGTCTGAAATATGCACGAGGCCGTCAATCCCCTCATCAATTCCAATGAATAAACCAAAGTCGGTGATGTTCTTTATTTTTCCTTCAATGGTGGTTCCCACGGGATACTTCTCGGCAATCACATCCCATGGATTTGGCACCACTTGCTTCATACCGAGAGAGATCCTCCTGTTCTCGGCCGAGATGTTTAGGACAACAGCCTCCACTGTCTCTCCAACCGATACCACCTTGGAAGGATGACGAATCTTTCTCGTCCATGACATCTCAGAAACGTGAATCAGGCCCTCAACACCCTTTTGAAGCTCCACAAAAGCCCCGTAGTCCGTTAGGCTCACGACTTTACCCATAACGTGGGACCCAATAGGATATTCTTCTTCAGCCGTGGCCCAAGGATCAGGCACAAGTTGTTTCAGTCCGAGAGATACGCGTTCCCGTTCGAGATCAAGATTCAGGACCTTCACCGTTATGTCGTCTCCCACCGAGAACATTTCAGACGAATAATTCACGCGGCCCCATGACATATCCGTGATGTGGAGAAGGCCGTCGATGCCTCCCAAATCAACGAAGACTCCGTATTCGGTGATGTTTTTTACCGTGCCTTCCAGAACCTTGCCTTCGTGGATCGTGGCAAGGGTTTCCGCGCGCTTTGCTTCACGATCTTTTTCGAGGATAACCCGTCTCGATAGTACAATATTGCTCCGTTTTCTATTATATTTCAGGATCTTAAAATCAAAGGTCTGGCCCACCAGATCATCAAGGTTGCGCACTGGCCGAAGGTCTACCTGGGAACCGGGTAGAAACGCAGGCAGACCGATATCAACGGAAAGCCCCCCCTTGATCCGGTTGGTTATCACTCCCTTGATCGTCTCTTCGTTATCGTAGGCTTTTCGAATATCATCCCAGACCTTGACTCTTGAAGCCTTGTCTTTTGAAACCCTTACAGCCCCATCTTCGTCTTCCCAGCGGTCCACCATAACGTCGATGGTATCGCCCACATTCGCATCGATCCTGCCGTCTGGTCTCCTGAACTCCCCAATAGGGACTTGGCCTTCAGACTTGTACCCAATATCGACCAATACGAATTCCTTGTCGACTTGGATGATCTTGCCCTGAACA
Source organism: Deltaproteobacteria bacterium (assembly GCA_016930875.1). Classification (NCBI taxonomy): domain Bacteria; kingdom Pseudomonadati; phylum Myxococcota; class Myxococcia; species Deltaproteobacteria bacterium. The sequence goes on from JAFGFW010000014.1 coordinate 70,438, forward strand.
ACTTCGCCTTCCTGCACCCGCCCGATGCTCTCTTCATACATTTCCATGAGGGCTTCTTGTTTGCCCTCTCCGGCTTGGGCGCCCTCTGCGTTCGCCTCACCTTTCACGGTTTGGCCAGGCTCCGACGTCTCTTCTGCTGCCAGTTCCTTTTCTGAAGTCTCTTGAGTTTGGGATTCCTCTGTTTCCAAACCTTCACCCGCCTCTAACTTCCCCGTCTCCGCGTTGTGCTCTTGTTGTTCGATTTCAGTGTTCTTTTCCAAGCCTTCCATTAAACGCTTGCCCCCTTATTGTTTGTTAACCGACAATGGGCTGTGTGCCGGTCTATAAAAATATTTTCTATATCAAGCATTTTAGCAAAAAACAACCTTTTATTTTACTAATGTGCAATGTGACGAAGCATAACTTCAACCACCTCTTCGATTGCCAAGGGACCAGAATCGATCCTGATCGCATCACGGGCGGGCCTTAAGGGCGCCAGGGCTCGGCTGGAATCATCATCATCCCTTTTTTTCATACTTTCTGCAACCTCAGCCAGGCTGGTATCTGCACCCATCGTCACCAATTCTCTGTAACGCCTCAATGCCCTGACATCGGGGTCTGCATCCAGAAAAAACTTAATATCAGCCCCAGGAAAAACCACCGTGCCCATGTCCCGTCCTTCAAAAACAACACCGCCGTTTTTGCCCATTTCTCGCTGAACGCCCAAGAGATAGTCCCTCACAACACGCCTTGCTGATAGGGCGGACGCAAACATGGTGATCTCCTGAGTTCGTATCTGATCCGAGACGTCAACCTCGTTCATGCACAATCTCGGCCCTCTTATGCTCTTTTCGAATCTCAGCGCAAGGCCCCTCAAGATCTGTGCCACCTTCCCGTCATCATCTACTCTGCACCCTTCGGAAAGAACCGCCATGGCCACGGCTCGGTACAAAGCGCCCGTGTCAACATACGTATACTCAAGATGCCGGGCCACCTCTCGACTCACAGTGGTCTTGCCAGCGCCTGCCGGGCCGTCAATTGTTATCAAAAAACGTTTCATCAATAGCACTAAAGCACTTCTTTCAAGGCCTCGACAAAACGCTGGTTTTCTTCAGGCAGTCCCACGTTCACACGAATGTAGTTCGGGTATCCATATGCGGTCATAGCACGGACAATCACCCCCCTCGAAAGCAACCTCTCAAAGACCTCATTGGCATCCTGTTTAAGGTTTATGAGAAAGAAGTTGGCTTGGGTAGGGAAATATCTAAGTCCCATCTTACTCACTTGTTCATACAGAAAGTCCAATTCCTCGTGGACCATCCTAATAGTTCTTTCGAAAAAGGCATCGTCGTTCAAAGCCGCCAGAGCGCCAACCTGCGCCAGCATATTGGTATTAAAAGGTTGCCTTACTCGATTAATGTAATCCGCAATATCCTTCTTCATCACCCCGTAGCCAATGCGAAGTCCGGCCAGGCCATATGCTTTTGAGAACGTCCGCAGAGTCACCACCGCTTTTTCTGAATCCAAGTAATCAAGACCTCTTGGACAAACCTCGGCTCGCACAAACTCAATATACGCCTCATCCATCACGACAATCACGTCCGAAGAAATTCGGTCCAGAAATGCCTCAAAGGCATCCCTTGAAACGATTGTTCCCGTAGGGTTGTTAGGGTTGTTTACAAAAACCATACGCGTATCCCCAGAGACACGTTCAGCCATTTTTTCCAAATCCACCGCGAGGTCTTTCAGAGAAACCTTAACAGGTCTTGCTCCAGCAGCCTGCACCATGATCTCATACATCAGAAACGAAGGAGATGGCATAATCACCTCATCGCCCTCTTGAAGAAACGTGCGAGCCAAGAGCTCTATGATCTCATTGGAGCCGTTTCCAAAAACTATCTCACTGCTTGAAACCTGGAGCTTTTCGCCCAACCGCTGCCTCAGCAGGTAGTTGTAGCCATCAGGATACCGATGAAGGTCCTTCAGCGCCTCCTTTATGGCCTCAACGGCCTTTGGGGATGGTCCAATGGGGTTCTCGTTGGAGGCAAGCTTGATAGAACCGCTGGTGCCGTATTCTCGTTCGAGTTCTTCAATTGGCTTGCCAGGCACATAAGCCTTTAGTTTGGCGATATAGTCAGGCACTTTCATAAGAATCACCTTGATTTTCGCTCAAATAAATTCTAAGAATCTGTTGCTATCATAATTTTCCAGACTGAAAAAGAATTTTTCGCAACTAGCCGCGCCAAAGCCAAAAGATGTGAAAACGATTGAAACCGGTATTGAGAGGTTTATCGCTAACCCGTCTCGAATGCTCCAAGGAAAACGCCTTGGGCTCTTGTCAAACCCCGCCGCGGTCGATCGAAAATTTCAGCACAGCCGCAGCTTGATTGAAAACCGTTTCCCCGGCCAGCTTAAGGCTCTTTTCAGCCCTCAGCACGGATTTTTTGGTGAAAAGCAGGACAACATGATCCCTTCCGATAATCTGGTCGACCCGATTCTCAATATACCTGTCTTCAGTCTCTATGGCGTAACCAGAATGCCCACTAAGGCCATGATGGAATACATAGACACGCTCATTGTTGATCTTCAAGACGTTGGGACCCGGGTCTATACCTTCATCTATACCATGGCCTTATGCCTGCAATCGGCTCGTTCTCATGGCAAGCAGGTCATAGTGTTGGACCGTCCAAACCCCCTTGGCGGAATCCTCATAGAAGGAAATTGCTTGAAACCCGAATACAGCTCTTTCGTTGGGATGTATCCTATTCCAATGCGTCACGGCCTCACCATTGGCGAACTGGCCCTTCTTTTTAACAACCACTTCGAAATAGGATGCGAATTGACCGTAGTACCCTTGGCAGGATGGAAACGTGACATGCTTTTCCAGGATACAGGCTTGCCGTGGATATCGCCTTCGCCGAATCTACCCACCCTATCCTCGGCCATGCTATATCCTGGACAAGTCTTATGGGAAGGCACCAATGTCTCTGAGGGCCGTGGCACTACTCAACCTTTTGAGATCTTTGGGGCGCCTTTTTTCGATGTAGGTCGTCTTCAAGAAACGCTGACCAGCAAGAATCTCCCGGGTGTCCACATTCGTCCGCTTGCCTTTGAACCCACGTCCAATAAGTGGACAGGAGAACTGTGTTACGGTTTTCAACTCCATGTTATCAAGCCCAAACTCTTCAGGCCCTACTTCACGACTCTGGTCCTTCTTCAGGCTGTGGTTGCTCTTCACTCTGATTCCTTTCAATGGAAGTCGCCGCCGTACGAATACGAGTTTGAGAAACTCCCCTTTGACGTGATCACAGGAGACCCTGCGGTCCGAAGTGCCATAGAAGCCCTCGAACCTCTGGAAGCTTTGAGAGACGGTTGGGAGGAAAATCTTGCGAGATTTGAGGAAATACGAAGGCCATATTTCCTCTATGAGTAAAGACGTTGGGCGCTTATGTAGGCCTTCCAGAAAAAAAATGAGCCTTTATAAAATACATAAGTCCCGCACAAAAAAAAGTACGGGACTTATGCGAATATATCCTTATTCAGCTTACTTTACTGTAATTATAGCTATTTTTTTGCTTTCTTTTCTTTTTCGCTTTTTAGGTCTTCGACCTCTTTCTTCAGGTCTTCGACCTCTTTCTTATAACTCTCCACATCTTCTTTGTTCACAGCAGGGGTTTCAAAACCTTCGTCTTTGCTTTTCCACGTGTCTTTAAGCTCGTCAAACCCCAAATAAATTGCTAGAGCACCCCCCGAAAGAAGGCCAAAAGGTATAGCTCCCGCCAGTAGCTGCAGGAAGGGTTTCCACCATACTGCCAGACCTATAATTCCTAAAACCGCCGCAGCCGCACCACCGATCAATGTCTTCATCTTACACCATCCTCCTTTTATTCAAATATTTTCTTCTTTGCTCATGTCAATACAAAAATCGCTACATGCTTAACACAAGCTGCAAATCAAATCAAGCCCAAAATTTCAATCAAGGCTTTTTTCGCTCAAAAAGGGATATCACATTATTATTATTCGCATTGTCCTCTCTCTGGTCGGACCCGTCCTCGGACGGCAAAGAATCACGTTCTGGTTTGCAAGCTCCCATGACCCTTTCTAATCTGATCCTGGCGCCGTTCATCGTGAAAGTGTCGCCATTGATATACTCTTCCCGCAGTATCCAAACAGCTTCCACAACAGGAACCTGCAAGATAAGCAACTTGACCTGGTACCAGTCCGCCTTGGAATCGGCGCAGATATCTTCGATGCGAGCAAAAAAGGCAGGGTGCTCTTCCTGGTAAATTAGGACAAGATCTCCAATAGTTGGCATATTAATTTTTCTATATCATACTATTTTCAAATTGACACGAGCAAAATTTGTGTTAATTTTTTGAGGTTATTCATTACCGTCAGTCCACAGGCAGCAATCTCATGAATTTTGTCCAACCCGTCAGGGGTAAAATAAGAAAATGGGTCGATGCATTTCTTCGTAGCCATCATGATCACTACACCTGTAGCCTGCCAAAAGACTGGGGGTGCTTTTCACCGTTATCCTTGATTTTGAAGTCGCTCTTCTCGCACGTTTCCACGAACTCGACGCAAACTGCCTTCTTAAAAACCCTTAAGGACGAATCATTTATTGTCTATGTATCCAAGTATAAAAGCAACTTCGAGTACCTGTTTTATCATATCAAATACAAAAGCGAGGGGCTCCCTTTCCCTCAATTCGGCTTTGATTACACTATATTGATCTGGCAGAGGCTCTCCAGGCTCATTCGCATTGCTCTTGCCCATCTAGATCACCTGCTCCGGCACAAGACTCTGCCCGACCCATATGTCTCAGGCTTTTTCAAACGTGAACTGGAGTCCGGCAAGGCGGCCTTCTTATCTCTGGTAGACCGCAAGGGATTTTACCACCGGTTTGTGAAGGCAAAGCGCGATCCTTTGGAGTATCTCATTGAACTTCAGCACGAGATCTCGCGTCCAATCCATATCATCCCCCAGTGGCTACTTTTCAGCAAGAAACCCCAGGATGTGCCATTAGGCCTTGTGGATATCTTCTTTGGCAGCGAGGAAAATCCCGGACGACTCCGACGGTGGATGGCAATACTGCGCACTCCTCAAAAAGCTTTTGTGGAGACTTCAGATCCATTGAATCTCTTGTCATTTGTCCAGAAAGCGGACAACCAGGAAAGAAGCGCCCAACAACAGGCCTTTGTCCTTAGACAGATGCTTCTGGATCAGATAAATCGTCACCGCCAGAGCATCACCGGACCGGTTCTCAAAACAAGGGTTGAACTAAAAGAGCTGATCCTGAGAAACGAGCGCTTCCAGGATTTCATGAGAGGTTATGCCCAAACCGGCAAAAAAAACCTGGCAGACTTGCATAAGAAGGCGGATGAAGATCTAAATGACATCGCCGCTGATTACAGTCCCCACTTCATTCAGGCCATTAGCATGATCTTCGGCTGGATATGGAAAACCATGTTTGATGGCATTGTCCTCGACATGGAAGGCCTGAACAGAGTGAAAAGCGCGGCCACAAGGGCCCCGATTGTGTTTGTTCCTTGTCATAGAAGCCACTTTGATTACCTCATCCTTTCACACGTACTCATTACAAACAACATGCCTTGTCCGCACGTAACCGCAGGACAGAATCTGGCCTTCTGGCCCGTGGGGACCCTTTTCAGAAAAAGCGGGGCCTTTTTCATCAGGCGGTCTTTTCACGGCGCAAGGCTCTACGCACAGGTTTTTTCAGAATACGTGCGCATGTTAATCCAGCAGGGCTTTAACATTGAGTTCTTTATCGAGGGAGGCCGGAGTCGAACAGGAAAGATGGCTCTTCCAAAGACTGGGCTACTTACAATACTCATAGAGGCTTATAAAACCGGGGCATGTCAGGATTTGATATTTGCGCCTGTCTACGTGGGATACGACCGCCTACTGGAAGAGAGCGCAATCTTAGGTGAGCTGGAAGGACGCGAAAAAAAGCAGGAAAGCTTTGCACAGTTGATCCGTGCGCGAAAACTCCTCAACAAAAGACACGGCCGGGTATATGTTCAATTTGACGAGCCGATATCTCTGAAGGCTTTGGTTTCTGAAGCCGGAAAATCGCTCCAAGATATGGAGCATGCTGAATACCAGGCCTTGGGTCGCAACCTCGCCTACCGGATTATTAATGCTGTTAATCGCATCTCGGTGGTGACATCTCAGGCAATCACAGCCAGCGCCATTCTAAATTATCCCAAGCACAGTTTTACTCAAAGCGACCTTATGACTTGCGTGGAGACATATCTCAATTATCTGATTTTCCATAATGCACGCTTGTCGGAAAACCTCGATGACACCCTCCTTGGAATAAAGAATGTCTTGGCCATCTACAGCAAACGCAAGTTCGTAGAAAAACAAAAGATCAAAGCAAAGGACGAGCCGCCTCCTGCCGATCCAAGATATGTGGCATCTGAGAACAAGCGCATGAACCTGGAATACTACAAAAACAACTGCATCCATCATTTCGTGCCGGCCGCTTACACTGCCTTGGCAATCCTGTCCTATGATGCATTTCAATTCTCCGCATCGGCCCTGCATTCTGACTACAATTTCCTGCAAGAGTTCTTCAAATACGAATTTGCCTATGATGTGGAAAAGACGCCTGAATACATGGTCAGAAAAACCCTTAAGGCCTTCATTGATGACGCTATTCTTATGCCTCATCCCACGCTTCCTGATACGTACAATATTACCTCGGCAGGCCTGCGAAAACTTCTGTTTTTTGCAGGCTTTCTAAAAACCTATTTTGAATCGTACCGCGTCGTCCTTGATGTCCTGAAAGGCTATGGCCGAAGGGAACTGGTCAAGAAAGAGCGCATGAAAAAGATCAGGGCCCTTGGCGATCAATTGTACAAGCAACAGGAGGTTGAAAGAAGGGAGGCGCTTTCTCACATCAACTATGAAAATGGCCTGACGTTTTTCAACTTCAAGGGAATCCGGGGAAACGAAGATCAGCAAGGTATTGAATTCTACAGCCAAGTTATAAGGAAATATCTCAACTGCTTTATGGTTCAGAAGTAGCGAAACAGTCAGTTCGTGCCAATTCAGACCAATATCAAACAGGATGAAGGCGGCTTTTTTCTTGTGACGTTTCCTGATATTTCTTTTCCCGCCACAGATGGAAAAACCCTAAAAGAGGCTCTGGTGGAAGATGAGGTTTTCCGGAGAACCTTCTTCAAAAGATGGATATTCTATCTTTACTGTACGCTTTTTCAGGGAAGGAAAGAGTATACAACAGATCGATTTTGTACATAAAGGCAGGGCAGGAGATTTGATGAACATGGAAACAGCCCCTTTTTGCATAAGCGGCTTGCCCTGCGTCAAAAAAAAATGGTTTACCTTATGCCTGAGCTGTTGCACTGGAGAAAAGCGTAACAGCAGGGTAAGAATGCCTGATAGGTTCCCCGAAGGGCTTATTGAAGGATCGGTCAAAGTCGCAGATCCGCCTCTGGCGTGGATGGGCTGAAGTCACAGATCCGCCGTTTTTCTGGCGGGCTGAGATGCCAAAATGTGAAGTTATTTTTGCGCGAGCCCTAAGATACGGTGGTGGGTAAGACTTTGGCTTTCAGGCTGGCCAGAAGATGATGCACATCGTTAAGAATCATATAGAGAGATGGCACCAGCAGCAACGTTATGCCGGTGCCGAAGAGCACTCCGAAGCCGAGGCTTATGGCCATGGGGATTAGGAACTGAGCCTGGAGGCTCCGTTCCAGGAGCATTGGGGTTAAACCGGCAAACGTAGTCAGTGAGGTAAGGATGATGGCTCTAAATCTCAGGGCACCGGCTCGGGTAATCGCCCCATGGGCGTCCGCCCCCTGACGACGGATCCGATTGGTCGCATCAATTAATACCAGAGAGTCATTTACCACCACGCCGGCCAGCCCGACAATGCCGAACATGCTCAGAAGACTCAGGTTGTGCCCCATAATCAGGTGTCCGAATATGGCGCCGATTATCCCAAAAGGGATGGCCGCCATCACGATAAACGGCTGGGTAAACGACTTGAAAGGAATTGCCAGCAGGGCATAGATGCAAAACAGTGCGATGACAAAGCCCTTCATGACATCAGCCATTGACTCTCTTTGTTCTTTGCCTTCTCCTTCCATGGTGTATCTCAGGCCGAGATATTTATGTTGGAGTTGCGGTAAAAAACGCCTCTCCAGGTCTGTACGCACCTCATTGGCGTTGGTGATCGTCTCGTCCACGTCCGCCGTGACCTTGATCACACGCAGACGCTGAGCGCGCTGGATGGAGGCGTACCCTTGCTCCATCTTCACCTCAGCCACCTGACTGAAAGGAACCTCCAAGCCATCCGGCGTGCGTATGCGCATTTCTTCGAGAGAGCCCAAGGACTTGCGTTCTGAGTCCGGATAACGCACCATGACCTTGACCTCATCCTGATCGCGCTGCAAACGCAGAGCCTCAGCCCCGTAAAAGGCATGCCGGACTTGCCGGGCCAGGTCGTCTAAGGTCAGGCCCAAACTGCGGGCAGCCAGTTTCAGTTTGAGCTGTACTTCTTTTTTGCCCGGGAAAAAACTATCACTCACATCAAATACACCGGGATAAACTTTCAGTTCTTCCTTTAGTTCATCCACCGCAGCTAAAAGCTGATCATGGTCGTCCAGAGATAAGTGAACCTCAACAGGATTGCCGGCGCTAAAAAGCGCGCTCTTGAAGGTGATTTCCTCGGCATCCGGGATCATCCCCGCTTTCTTGCGCCACAGCATGGCCAGTCTTGTGGCACTGACGTCCCGTTGTTCGCCTTCCAGAAGCTCGATCTTGACCTGGGCCAGATGGCTCCCAACCTGCGGTCCGCCAGCCATGGGGCCTTGGCCCCCTGTCTGCATCCCAACTATAGTGATACTGCTTTCAAAAAGTGGCGGCGCCCCGTCGGGACGCTTTTTGTCCTGTTGGGCCAAGGCTTGTTTTGCACACCGTTCCAAATGGGTGGCAATCTCTTTCGTACGTTCCACCGGTGTTCCCGCCGGCATGGTCAGGGAACATGTCAACAGGTCACTCTCTATCTTAGGGAACAAGGTGAACTTGATCCACCCGCCTCTCCACACGCCCAGAGTCAACAGGAGCATGGCGATACCCAGGGCCACGGTAGCGTAACGCCACCTGACACAAAAATCGACAAGCCGGGCATAAGGGCCGTTAATGACCCACCTTAACCACAGGACCATGCGCTTTTCCTTCTTGAGGTCATTCTTGCGGGGGGAGGCTCCATGTCTGGACCGGGATAGGTGGGCCGGCAGAATCAGCAGGGACTCTGCCAAAGAGCCAAGCAGCACCAGGATCACCACAATGGGGATGTTGCGCATCACCTTCCCCATGGTGCCCGTACCCAAAAGGAGCGGCCAGAACGCGGCCACCGTGGTAAGAACCGCAAAAATTACCGGTCGTCCCACTTCTATTGTGCCATGCACCGCACCATCAAGACCTCTAAGTCCTTCGTCTTGCTTGCGAAAGATATTCTCTCCAACAATGATGGCGTCATCCACTACAATACCAAGGACCGTGATGAAGGCGAAGAGCGAAATCATATTGATAGACACATCAAATCTGGGCAGGATCCAGATCCCGGCTGCAAAGGAAATCGGTATCCCCAGGGTAACCCAAAAGGCCAATCGCAAGTTCAAAAACATTCCCAACAGGATGCTCACCAGCACCAGACCGATAGCCATGTTTCTTAACAACAAGTCGATACGGCTCCGCAATATTTTCGATCTGTCTCGATAAAAATCGATGCCCACCCCCTGAGGAAGGCTGGGTCTGATCTCCTCAATGTAGCCTTTAACGGTATCGGCCACTGTCAAGGCGTTTTGATCGGCCACCCGGAAGACCTCAATCACCCCCGACAGTTTGCCTTGAAATTGGGTCAAGAGATCCGTATCCTCGAATCCGTCTATCAGGGTGGCAATTTGGCCCAGGGTGACCTTGCTGCCATCGGCCCTGGCAAGCACCGCCACATCCTGATAATCCGCAGCATGGTAACGCCGGCCCTTGGTGCGGACCAGGATTTCTCCACCTGCTGTCTTGATGTCGCCGGCAGGTAGATCCAGACTGGCACGTCTTACGATTTCAGCCACCTGGCCCAGGGTGAGCCTGTAACGGCGGAGGGTTTGCTCAGAAATTTCAATGTGAATCTCGCCCTGGCGTATGCCAGAGATCTCGGCATAGGTGATGTCCGGCAAATTGGTAATGTCGTCTTTGACTTTTTCAGTTAAGTGCTTGATGGTTGACTCTGGTGCATCACCGTAGACAGCAACATTCACTACCTGGACTCGCCGGGTTACCTCACTGACCACAGGCTCTTCCGCCTCTTCGGGAAATGTATTAATACGATCCACTTCGGCCTTGACCTCGTCCAAGAGAGCCTTCAAATCCCAATCCTTCATGACCTCAATGTTGACCCAGCCGGACCCCTCCCTGGCCACAGAATCGATCCGTTTGATGCCGGCCAGACCTGCCACGTTTTCTTCAATCCGACGGACAATCGCCTCCTCCACCTCTGCCGGAGAGGCGCCGGGATATGCCATGGTGATGGAGATTTGGTCCAGAGACGTTTCGGGAAAGACCTCCAGTTTCATGGTCAGGCCAGTGACCGTACCGGCCAGCAAGAGTAATATCATGAGCAGATTGGCTGCAACGTGATTGTCGGCAAACCAGGCGACGATGCCTTTCATGTAGGAATTTTCTCCTTTACAAATTTGCTTGGGTTCCAGGTACGGGGCGCACAGCCATCCCGTCAGCAAACGCCTTCAGGGGAGTGGTGACCAACCTTTCTCCCTCTTCCAGACCAGCCTGAATCACCGCATCATCACCCTGAACCAAAGCCACGTCCACTTTGCGGAAGTGAAGCCGACTGTGCTTGTCCACAACCCAGACCAGATCGTCCTGGCGCAAAGCGGACCGCGGTATGATAGCGGCATTGGGCAAGCTTCGGCCTTGAATATTCACTGTGACAAAGAGACCCATGACAAGTGGTGGCTTCTTTGCGTAGGGTTTTTCCACCCGGACAACCACATTAATCATCCGGGTGCGCTCATCCAGTTTTCCTTCAGCACGTACCACCGTTGCCGGCCAGATCCGCTCTCGTCCGGCAATGCTGGCCAGGACCTTTGCAGGAGAACCAGGGCTGTTTCCAGGGGTGAAACCGGGTATATGGAACCAGAATGCACTCTCGTCTTCCAATGGCACAACAATTTCTGCCGCCTCAGTGGAATAGAGGATGGCTAAGGTCTGTCCGATTAAGACATGTTGGCCGATATCTACATGCTTTTGACTCACTCGTCCGTCAAACGGGGCCTTAATCTCTGTTCGTTCCAGGTTCAACAGCGCCTTGCTAAGATCGGCCTGATCAGCCTCCAGCTTTGCCCGTGCCGCGGCCAACTGAGGCTCCTTAGCCACCAAGGGCGGCGGCTCTATGTTTGCTTTGGCCCCTTCTTCATGAAGTAGACGCCACTCTTCCTGTGCCGCAGAGGCCTCTTCTTTGGCCAACTCAAGACGACTTTCAGCGTCTTTCACCTTGGCCTTGGCCAGAGTGACGGCTAAGTGGTAATCCACCGGATCTATACGCAGCAACGTGTCGCCCTTACTGAATTCGCCGCCATTCACCAGGGCAGGAGAGACAAAGACGACCTTGCCGCCAACTTGAGGTACCAGGCTGATTTCCCGCAAGGATCTCACCGTACCTTCACCTAAGATGTGGACCACTTGCGGGCCCGCTTTGATCCGTATGGTCCGCACCATGGGCGCTGGGGCGGGTGGTGGTTTGCGTTTCTCGAGTTGGGGTTTGCTCGCCGTTAAGGCGCGCATGCCTAGCACGCCCAAGGCGATTAAACCAACAGCGACGGCAAAATGAACAAGTCGCTTCTTTGTTCTGTTCATGGACAATATTCCTTTGGTTCTATTGATTTCATTGGTTCTGCTTAATCAAACGCCTCTTCTATTTGTGCCCAGCCGCCGCCTAAAGCTCGGTGCAGCGTAACGCGGTTGTTGATGATGGCCAAGTCGACCTCGACCAGACTTTGCTCGGCTTCAAACCGGATTTGCTGGGCGTCCAGCACAGTCAAGTAAGCCACCAGGCCCCGTTCATACCGGTTCTCAGCCACCCTCTGCGTGGCTCGGGCCTCCTCTAAAAAACGAAGTGTCCGGCCCCGACGTTCCAACTGCTCCTTGCGAGTCAAGAAAGCGCCTTCTACTTCGCCAAAAGCCGTCAATACGGTTTTGGCGTAGTCGGCCAAGCCTTGCTCATATCTTGCCTCGGCAGCCCGTTGACCGGCCTTCAATTTGCCTGCGTCAAACAGTGGTTGCACTACGCCCAAGGCTATGTTCCACAACTCGCTTTCAGGCTGGAAAAGTCGATTCAATTCGTCGCTCGAATAGCCGAAACTGCCCGTCAAGGCAATGCGAGGGAAACGGCTGGCTTTGCTCACCCCCACCCGGGCGTTTAAGGCTCTCAAATTGGCCTCGGCCGCTCTAATGTCGGGCCGACGCAACAGGAGCTCAGAGGGCAAACCGGGCGGCACCGGGGCCAAACGTCTAAGATACTCTTCCGGCTCTACTCGAGGAGGCCGGGTCTTGGGATATCGTCCCAGCAGTATGGCCAATTTCTGTTGGGTCGTACCATGGTTCTGGCGCAAGGATGGGAGTAAGGCTTCGGCCTGTGCCAGAATTCGGCGAGCCTGTCTTAAATCCAAAACGGAGGTCAGGCCGCGCTCGTAAAGATTTTCCACCAAGGCCTGGCTGCGGCGGAAGCCTTCGATGCTCTGTTCTGTAATCTGTATCCGCCGCTCGAGAGACTCAATCTGAAAATAGAGGCTGATCGTCTCTGCCACAATGGTTTGAGCTACAGTGCGGCGATTTTCTTCAGCCTGCAAGAGGTCGGCCCGGGCTGCCTCTTGACCTCGTGCCAACCGACCCCACAGGTCCAGCTCAAAGGAAGCGGGCAAGGTCAGATTGTAGCTCTCGGTTTCTCTCTTTTGAGAACTTCCTGAAATGGAAGTCGTTGCCGGTTGGCGTTGCCGCTGGCCCTTACCCTCGATGTTTAGACTGGGGAAACGGTCGGCTCTGGCCTGGACGAATTGCGAGCGCACCTCCAAGATTCTGGCTGTGGCCTTCTTGATGTCCAGGTTGTTTTTTATGACTTCCTCCACCAGTTGATTCAATTCGGATTTGCCAAAGACTTCCCACCACCGGTCTTTGGGCTCAGGCGCCACCGTCCCGGTCGGGGCATGTTGGTAGATCCCAGGCGTTTGGATGTCAGTGTCAGGCCGGTAATAATCCGGACCCACCTTCATACATCCGCTGGATACAAGGAGCGCCGCTAATGCAATAGAGAGGCAAAGAAGCGGGTGCTTCACCGAAGCGCCCCCTGTTCGCCAACGCCCAATCCTTTGAGGGAAAATTCCATAATGTGTTTCACCAATCGGGCCTCAAACGCTGAATTGTATTCCCGTCCCGTGATGCGGGTAACCGCCATCCGGGCGAAGTTGAAGTAGAGCACCATAGCGAATATACTCAAGATGTTAAGCATCAGATGTTCTTCTCCAAGCCCCTCGGGCATAAACGAACGGAATGTGTCGGCCAACTCATTAAAGAATGGCCGCATCACCTGCTTGGCCACCAGCTCAAAGGCCTCAGTAGGCTGGCCCAGCTCTCTGGCCATGAGTTGGTGGTGGCGCTGACGTTCCTCATCCGATAGCGGTCCTTTCAGAAAGGCCTGGGCCAGGGCTTTAGCCACCGTCGTAGGCGAGGGCGGGCCTTGAGCAGCCAAGGATTTCCTGAAATATTCTTGCAGGCGCATAGCCCTGGGCACCCAACGGGCGCGGAAAATCTCCATGTATAGATTTTCCTTATTCCCGAAATGGTAATTCACGGCTGCCAGATTGCATCGGGCGGCAGTCGTAATTTGTCTAATACTGACTGCGTCAAAACCTTTTTGCGCAAAAAGGGCTTCGGCCTCATTAAGAATGCGCTCTCTAGTCAAGTCATGATTGTCTCTTCGAATAGTCATCGCGCTTGCTCCATTTTGTCTAATAAACATTTATATTAAACGAACGTTTTAATGTCAAGCGCTTTTTGGCCGGGACTTTAAGTCGTCCATGTCTCTGATCTCGGGAACGCCTAACTTTCCTTTTCCTAATCCGGACAAGCCGGAACAAAAAAGCTCTCACGAAAGCACGAAAAAGAAAACTTAATTTCGTGTTTTTCCTCTTTCGTCATTTGCGGCATGCGCCTTAGGAAGAGGCGTGGTTGTCTTTAGGTTCTCTTGCCAGAAAAAGCACGAATTTCAAGAACTCAAAGTGAAAAGTCTTACCAATAAATGGCATTGGATTCCACAACTGTGACATTTTGTTCTCAATTATGGCGGGCCGGGTTTAGCGCTTGATACGCGTCAACTCTTTGAAACTATTAACAAAGGACGACAGACGCTTGATTTGGCACGATTCTTGTTGTACTCCCTGAAAGACTCCATCACCCTAGGAGGTTAGTAGTAACGTGGTCTTGGCAAAAGGCTTGCTGAAGAAATCACCTGGTGCAGGAGGTAAAGACCCGGAGGGTGCGGCCACGAAGGCCTTCTTGATATATTTTCAGTAATGATGTAGCTCTCGAAGAACCAAAGCAGAAAATACAAGAATAGCGTTTTACGAATGGCCACGAAGGCAATCCACCCGAAGGAGCGACTTTCATGGCCTTTTTTTGTGAAGGGAGGTGGTCAGAGTTAGGGTTGGAACAAGTTTGTAAGGGAGGAAGGGAGAATGACGAGACTATTATGCGCGGATTTTGCCGTTCTAATCATGGCAACAATGTTAGTGACTGTGGGCTGTGGCAAGCGAGTCTATTACTCCAACATATTTGGGCAATACACGATTGCCCAAGCCTATCAGCAGTATGCGGAACTCTTTCAAGTGAAACAGAGCCAGTGCAAGGAGTTTCTTACCTTTGAAGCCGGTTGGTGGAAGGCTGATGTGAAAAAAATAAAAGAGATGGGGATAAACGTTAGGGAGTTGTGTGAAAGATACTGCCGTGTAACACATATTAAGGTGCCATTCCCCTTGCTTGTTGACTACGATCTGTTATGTAGGAGTGGATAAGGAGTAGATGATTTTAACGCGTTGACTTTGCCTTTTTGGTCTGCTCCTTTATTTCTTGGCGGATGAGCTTTTTTCTGGACCAGCGCTCAAGCGTTCCGATCATGCCGCACTCGTAGGCCCGATCAACGCGCTCCTCCTCCTGCTTCAAGCCGTTTGGGGTTCGCATGGCGGCCCGGATGCAGGGCGTCGCCAACGGGCATTTCATGCAGTCGGGGGGTGTGGTCCTAAGCCCTTCTTCTCCCATGGGAAAAACCGTGTCCAGATGTCCAAAACACTCAGGGCGATCTGTCGTCTCATCAACCATTTCTCTTTCCATTTTGTAAGTTCTCAACAACCTTCATCCCCCGACGCTTATGGCAACCGCGTTACTCGAACCTTTCGAGATGCTGCTCCATTTTTTTTCTTGACATGGCGTTGAATGTATTACAGTATACAACACTAGAGTTGGAGAAAAAAGCATGAAATTCGGAAAACACGCGCAAATGGGCATATTTCATTTTGGCTATTATTATTGGTTCTTTGGACCGGTCGGCCCAGGGCGCGTAAGGAGGACTAGCCAATAGCTAAGCCATAGAAAACCTTAAGCCGTGGGCAGGCCGGACAGCCTGCCCGCGGCTTTCTTGTGTAGGGACAAAGGGTCGCGGAGGCACAGATCGCCGAGGCCCTTTTTGTTTCTTGAAAGGGAGGAGATCTCAAAATGATTATCGTCATGAAAAAAAAGGCAGGCAGGGAGCAGGTCGACAGCGTGATTCAATGGGTAGAATCCGTGGGGTACAAGGCTCACATCTCCGAAGGCGTTGAAAGGACCATCATCGGCGCTGTTGGCGACGAGCGGGAAAAGGTGCGTCTGAAAGCGGCAGAAGACATGCCGGGCGTTGACAAGGTTATGCCCATCTTGCAGCCTTATAAGCTCGCAAGCCGGGAATCCAAGGATGGTGACACCGTGATTGAGGTAGGAGACGTCGAGATAGGCGGACCAAAATGCGTAGTCATGGCAGGGCCCTGTGCGGTTGAAAGCGAAGAGCAATTAATGACGACTGCTACTGCGGTAAAAGAGGCAGGGGCCTCCATGCTGAGAGGGGGCGCCTTTAAACCGAGGACGTCTCCGTACAGTTTTCAGGGCTTGGGTGAAGAGGGCCTGAAAATCCTGGCACGGGCGCGGGAAGAGACCGGGTTGCCGGTGGTTACCGAGGTCATGGATGCCTCAGACGTGAACCTGATCGAAAGCTACGCAGACGTGCTTCAAGTGGGAGCCAGAAATGTCCAGAATTTTGCGCTCCTAAAGGCTGTTGGTCTTGCGAAAAAACCCATTCTTCTAAAAAGGGGAATGATGACCACCCTGGATGAACTGCTCATGTCTGCAGAATACATCATGGCCTCGGGTAATGACAATGTAATGCTCTGCGAGCGTGGCATTCGCACATTTGAAACATCCATGCGTAATACGCTCGACATAAGCGCAGTGCCGGTCCTTAAGGAAAAGACCCACCTTCCGGTCATTGTCGACCCCAGCCACGCCATTGGTCAATGGAGGTTTGTCCTGCCTCTTGCAAAGGCGGCTGTGGCAGTCGGCGCAGATGGCCTGATGATAGAAGTCCATCCCGATCCGCGCAATGCACTCTCAGACGGGCCCCAGTCACTGAAGCCCGAGAAATTCCATAAACTCATGGATGAGATAGAATCGATTGCCAATATCGTCAGAAAAGGGTATGCACAAGAACGTGGAGCGCATTAGAATCAATCTGGAAAAAACCCGTAATAATTCCTACGGGATCTATGTGGGCCATGGGATCGTGGATCACCTCAGGCTAATCCCCAAGATTCAGGATTATGTGGATCGGTGCGTCATCATTACCGACTCAGTCGTGAACCCCCTTTACGGAAAAACGGTCAAAGATAAGCTGCAGGAAGCTGCGCTGCCCGTAGACATAATTGAAATACCGGCAGGGGAGCCGTCAAAATCAATTGGGACCGTCCTTGATGTGGTGAAAAAACTCATCAACCTCAAGGCCAGCCGCAAATCCCTCTTGATTGCCCTGGGTGGTGGCGTGGTGGGTGATCTGACCGGATTTGTAGCCTCCATCTTCAAGCGTTCTATCCCCTACGTTCAGATTGCTACCAGCCTCGTGGCCCAGGTGGACAGCAGCGTGGGCGGCAAAACCGGCATTGATCTTGCCGAAGGCAAGAACCTGCTCGGCACATTCTACCAGCCGAAAGCTGTCTTCATCGACCTGTCCTTCTTAACGACCCTTTCTGACAGGGACTTCAAGAACGGATTGGCCGAGATCATTAAGTATGGCATCATCAGCGATGAAGAGATGTTTGAACTGCTTGAGCAGGAAAAGGATGCCATTTTCAACAGACAGCCGGCTCTGATGAAGACATTGGTGGAGCGATCCTGTAAGATAAAGGCCAATATCGTTGAGGCGGACGAACAAGAAGGGGGTTTGAGACGGATACTGAATTTCGGCCATACTCTCGGGCATGCCGTGGAGGCCGCCTCAGACTACAGGCTTTCTCACGGTGAAGCCGTGGCCATAGGGACTGTTGCTGCTGCCAGGATCTCTCATATACTTGGCTACCTGGATGATCAGTCATGTAAGAGGATCGTTCACGTGATCAAGCAGTACGGGCTGCCCGCCAAAATCCCGCCAGGCTTCAGCACAAAAGAAATCCTTGCCTTTATGGCCAGCGACAAAAAGGCTGTGGGGGCAAAGCTTCACTTTGTCCTGATAAAAAAAATAGGGGACCCCTTTGTAACGGATGAAGTACCCACGGACATCATCACGGATGTTATTGAAGAACTTAGGACATGACTAAAGATTCCTTAGACCAACTCAGGCGCAAGATTGAATCCCTGGACCTCGAACTCTTAAGGCTGTTAAACGAACGGGCTTCGGTTTCCCTTAAAATCGGCAGAATCAAAGCCAAGGATGGCCTGGATGTCCATGACCCCTGGCGAGAACAGGTAATCTTTGACTACCTGGCCAAGCACAACAATGGGCCACTTAAAGCTGGCGAGATCCAGGAGATATTTCAAAGAATCGTATCAATATCCAAAAGGATCCAGTCTGCAGTCTCTTCCAGCAGGTCCGATCTGCTGACAAAGTCGGATGACGTGGACACATCGTTTACTGTGACCGGCGAAACCGCTCTCTACGGCATCCTGGGAAATCCTGTTGGACACAGCATGAGCCCTCTGATGCACAATACCGCCTTCAGGCTCCTTTGCCTGGATGCCATGTATCTGCCCTTTGAGGTGGACGATCTCCCAGCGGCCCTAATCGGTATGAAGGCGCTTAACGTAAAAGGCGCAAGTGTGACTCATCCCTTTAAGACACAGATCATCGGGCTTCTGGACGACATCGATGATACAGCCGAAAAGATCGGAGCGGTCAACACCTTGGTATTTAACAAGAACAACGTGCGCGGCGCCAACACAGATTGGATTGGCGCCGTCAGGTGCCTCGAGACCTTGCTTCCCATACAGCATCACAGGTTCGTGGTGATTGGCGCCGGGGGAGCTGCAAGGGCGGTGATTTTTGGCATCACGAGCAAAGGGGGAAAGGCTGTTGTGGTAAACAGATCTTCTGCGAAAGGGCGCGCCTTGGCCGAGGAATTTGATTGTGCTTTTGTCCCCCTTTCCGAAATCAAGAGCGCCGATGGCGACTGTTTGGTAAATACCACGCCAGTGGGGATGTATCCCAAAATTGATGAGATGCCTGTGCCAAGGGAGGTGCTGGGCACATACAAGGCCGTGGCCGATGCCGTATACAACCCGCTTAAGACATTGCTTCTCAAAGAGGCAGAAGCAGCAGGATGTAAAGTAGCGTCCGGACTTGAGATGTTTGTTCTTCAGGGCGTTGAACAGTTCAGGACCTGGACTGGGAATGAGGCTCCTATCGATAAAATGAGGCAGGTTGTGTGTCGAAGGTTGTTGGCTGGCGTTGACTAGTGGCTTGTACCATATATCCCTACGCCACTGGGAAAGTTGACAGTGCGGCCATTTTGCCAGCACGGTTGACTAGTGGCTTGTACCATATATCCCTACGCCACATTTTCGAGGTGTTATCAGGTGCCGGAGTAACTTCTCAATAAGTCCTGGTAATTCTCTGAAACTGTGATTTCGGGTCATTGCGAGGAGTCCCGCCTGTGGCGGGACGACGACGCAATCTCAGCGCTACCCAGGAAATTGCTTCGCTTCGCTCGCAATGACGAGAACCCGGACTTTTTGAGAAGTTACGTGCCGGAGCCCCAAAAACCTTGGCTCAAGGCACAGGGCAAAGCAATCAACTCCCTTGTGCCTCTCATACTGAAATGAAGCACATCAAGCCGATCAAGAATATTAATGCCACGGTTCGCGTGCCGGGCTCAAAAAGCTATACTCAGAGGGCGCTGATCGCTGCTTCACTTGCCAGGGGCAACTCGCTTGTCAGAGATGCCCTCATTTCCGAAGATACGGAGTATTTGATCAATGCCCTCAGACTACTGGGAGCAACTATCGGGCGCAACGGTTGCGACCTGAACATCCAGGGAACCGGAGGAGCGCTCAACACCCCTTCTGAGACCATCTATATGGGAAATAATGGAACCGGCCTCAGGCTCCTCACCGGCACGGTCTCGCTGGGACACGGGACCTTTGTACTTGATGGCAACGCTCGTATGCGTCAAAGGCCCATCCAACCCCTCCTTGACGCCTTAGAAAATATTGGCGTTCAAGCTGCATGTATTGAAGGAAACGAATGCCCTCCGGTTCGAGTCCTTGCCAAAGGACTTTCCGGCGGAAAGACAACACTCGCCACAGGGCTAAGCAGCCAGTACCTCTCCTCCCTCCTTCTTGCAGCTCCTTATGCCGGGAAGGATACCGAAATCAAGGTGCTGGGATCTCTCCCGTCCTGGCCTTATGTGCGGATGACCCTGGATGTAATGGCCCGATTTGGCGCGAAAGTCTCAGATGGACAATTCAATTCTTTTTTGATCAAAGCTCCACAGGCCTATCGCGCCCGGGACTATGTTGTGGAGGGAGATGCCTCGAGCGCTACCTATTTCATGGCTGCCGCCGCCGTCTGCGGAGGCACGGTGAGGATAGCAAATATCAATCCGGGCTCCTTGCAGGGAGACCTGCGTTTTTCGGATGTCCTCAAGATCATGGGATGCAGGATCAACACCTCTGGCAAAGGGCTGGAAATCACAGGCCCCTTATCCAATCACGGAGACCTTTCTTTTGATCTACATGACGTGCCCGACATGGTTCCTGGCCTTGCTGTAGTTTCTGCCTTCAGGAAGGGGAAGACGGTCTTGAAAAACATTGCGCATCTTCGCATTAAAGAGTCCGACAGAATCAGGGCTGTGACCAATGAGCTTCGAAAGATCGGCGCAAAGGCCGAAGAAAAAGCCGATGGAATGATCATACAGGGCATGGTTACACAGGGCGCGGAAATAGAGTGCTACAGCGACCACCGGATCGCCATGAGTTTCGCCATTGCAGGCCTGGCCGTTGAGGGCATTTCCATCAAAGATCCCGGTTGCGTCAAGAAATCCTTCCCGGACTTCTGGGAAAGGCTTGAGTCTTTGGGTTAAATCTAACACTCAAGATTGTGGAATAGGGGCAATAGCCGTGAACACAGAATCGAAAACCCGAAAAATCCTCGTTATCCACGGCCCGAATTTGAACATGCTGGGCCGACGCGAGCCGTCTTTGTATGGTAGCGCGACCCTCGAAGAGATCGACTCGGAGATCAAGAAGACCGCACAGAAATTCGCAATGGTGGCACAGACCTTTCAATCAAACTATGAAGGCGAAATAGTGGAAAAGATCCAAGATGCCTTGGAAGGTTATGAGGCTGTGATCATCAACCCTGCAGCATATACCCACACCAGCGTTGCCATAAGAGATGCACTGTTGATGCTGGATATTCCGATCATTGAAGTTCACCTTTCAAACATCTACAAGCGGGAGCCATTCAGGCACAGGTCTTTTGTTGCTGATGTCGCAACAGCCCGAGTGGCCGGCTTCGGCAAAGAAGGGTATCTGATGGCCGTGGAAGCTGTAGCAAACATGCTGAAAGGGAAGGATTGAGAGATTAGGGGATTTAGGAATCTAGTCCGTTAGCAATGAAATTCGTTTTTTTGATAGAAAATTGTAAAGCAACCACGCCTCTTCCTAAGGCGCATGCCGCAAAGCACGAAATTTCGAAGACACGAAATTTCTCTAGAAATCTTTTCTTCGTGCTTTAGTGTCCCTTCGTGTTTTCGTGGCAGTTCTCTTTTTTTGTTTCAGCTTCTCCGGGTTAAAGATTGTGCCATATGAACATTGTCTTGATCGGATACAGGGGCACTGGTAAGACAGCCGTGGGCAAAGCCCTTTCAAAAAGACTTGGAAGGCAATTCTACGATGCAGATCTCTTTCTTGAAGAAAAACTCGGAAGAACCATAAGCGACATAGTTGCTTCAGAAGGTTGGCCCTTTTTTCGGGAAAGAGAAAAGGAGGTCCTTCGGGAAATCTCTGCCACGAAGAGCTCGGTAATTGCTACCGGCGGCGGGGCAGTCATGGACAAAGACAATGTCAGGTCTCTTGGCAAAAACGGCTCATTTGTTCTCCTTAAGGCAGACATTGACACCATGATCCAGAGAATCCAAAGCGATGAGTCAAACTCGCAGCAGCGGCCAGATCTGTTGGGGAGTGATATCTATGAGGAAACCAGGGCCCTGCTCAAACAAAGAATGCCCGTTTACGAAGAAGTGGCGGATTTTTCTCTAGACACCACAAACCTGACCGTAGATGAAGTCGTAGAAAAGATAGCGCAACACCTCAAATGACATAAAGGTATAGCGTCGGGTACATGGCGCCGGGGGTTTGTTGGTCATGTGCGGCGGATGCCTGATACCGGATGGCGGATGATCATTTGTGCAAGTCGGAGGATTTCGTGCCGGTCTGCGGACTCCGGCTTTCGCTATCCAATTCACGATTACACGAGTCACGGTTCACGGCCCTGGTAGGGCCTGGGAGGTCTTATGTCAGGAAACAGTTTTGGTAAAGCTTTCGTTGTCACCACCTGGGGGGAATCACATGGAAAGGCACTGGGGGTGGTGATTGACGGATGTCCACCGCGGTTGCCACTGACCGAATCTCATATTCAGAACGAATTAGACAGGAGAAAACCCAAGGGCGCCCCGGCAAGCACTACAAGACGTGAACCGGACAAGGTGGAAATACTTTCTGGCGTATTTGAAGAACGGACCACAGGAACGCCCATCTCCCTCCTTATTAGTAACAAGGATGCAGACAGCAAGGCGTATGAGGCAATTAAGGATACCTTCAGGCCCGGCCACGGAGACATCACCTACCAAAAAAAATACGGGATACGCGATTACAGGGGCGGAGGCAGGGCCTCGGGCAGGGAAACAGCAGCACGGGTTGCAGCGGGCGCTGTGGCCAGAGCGGTCCTGGACCAAGAGGGTGTCACAGTGACTGCCTATACCCTGGAGCTTGCGGGGATCAGGGCACAGAATATGGACCTTGAGGATGTTGAAAGAAACCCTTTTCTTACCCCCGATCCGGATGCGGCGGCTCTGATGGGAAAAAAAATACAGGAGATCAAGGCTTGTGGAGATTCCGCCGGGGGTGTTGTTGAAGTGCTGGTCCACGGGTGTCCCCCGGGACTGGGGGAACCCGTTTTTGACAAGCTGGATGCGGACCTTGCAAAAGCCCTTATGAGTATCGGGGCCGTAAAGGCGGTCGAAATCGGAGTGGGCCTGGAGGCGGCCAGGCTGCTGGGTTCTGAGTGCAACGACGAGATCACACCGGAAGGATTTGCCACAAACCGCTCAGGAGGAATCCTTGCAGGTATTTCCAATGGCGACGATATTGCGGTTAGGGCCGCGGTAAAGCCTATCTCCTCGATTCAGATAGAGCAAAAAACCATTGATATCCATTCACAGCCCACCACGATCTCTGTCAAGGGCCGGCACGACATTTCCGCCATTCCCAGGATCGTGCCTGTGTGTGAGGCAATGGTAAGGCTTGTGATTGTGGATCATTTGTTACGACAGAGGGTTTTGGGATGAAAAAATGCAATATCGGCATCATCGGAGGCGCAGGCCGCATGGGCAGGTGGTTTTCCCGGTTTTTTGAAGCGGCCGGCCATAGAGTGCATGGTATTGAGGCAAAAGAAATTCAAGATATGCAGTCCGTGTCCAGGAGCAGTGATGTTGTGGTCATAAGCGTTCCCATAGGCAAAACCTGCAAGGTCATTGAAGAACTCGGGCCTTTCGTTCCAGCAGAATCGCTCCTCATGGATTTGACGTCACTCAAAGTCAAGCCCGTTGAGTGCATGGTAAGTTATTCACGGTCAGAAGTAATCGGCACTCACCCACTCTTTGGGCCTGATGCTCAAGACCTTCAAGGTCAGACCATTATCCTCTGCCCTGCTCGAGCCGAAAAATGGCTCCCGTGGTTGACGGATTTGCTCTCGGCTCATGGCGCAAGGCTGGAGATAATCTCTCCGGAGAAACATGATAAGATCATGGCCATTGTTCAGGCCATGGGACATATGAGCACCATGCTCATGGGCCTCCTGCTTAAAGAGCTGAATCACGACCCGAACGATCTCAAGAGGTACTGCACACCACTTTTTAGAATCCACATGAGTCTCATAGGCAGACTTTTCAGCCAGGACCCCAGGCTATATGCCGAACTGATCGCACTGAACCCCGAGGCTAAGCGCCCTCTCGCCATGTACAGCTCATTGCTGGAAAAGCTGAAGAGGTGGGTAGATGAGGGCAAAACAGACGAAATCTCCCGCGCTCTCACAGATGCTTCACACTTTTTTGACCCCGCAAAAACCGCGTCTTTTGCCGTAGACAAGGATCTGATCAAGGCGGTGACAGACTCGACCTGAAGAAAAACGAAACAAAGAAAAAGGCCCCTGGGGTGATTGGGGGACACCAGGGGCCTCAAAAAGGAGGTTTCACACGAAGGAGAACACCTCCCATCGTGCCTTTCTTAAAGCCCCTGAACGCAGGCAAACCCAGTCTTTGGGATGGAAGGGCGTTGCTTCAGGGGCCAAGAGGTAAAGGCAGAGCCGCTTCTGCCCCGCCAATCCTTTCTCAGGCTACAAAATCGCTTCGCGATCTTATCCTTATCTTATGCAAATACTATGCAAAAACGAGGAATACAAAAGTATTTCCTTCATTTTGGCATAGTTAGTCCATATTGCGCTGAACGCCGCGTCCACAATAATGGGCAATTAAGGTAATAATTTGGGAAAATAAATGCCACCTTCGAGTATGCAAAGTAGCAGTTTCTTACCGTCAACACTTGATGGACCCGCAATGTGCCAACAAGGCAGGTCGGGTTGTTACCAACCCAACGATGGCAATTTCTCATTTCCAGTCCTGGGATGTTGAGCGGACGATCCCCAAACCGAAGCAGACATCTCATAATCAGATCACAAACGCTTGTGGGCGGTCGTGGATTCGAGATTGAATGCAGAATTTTTAAGACAATAAGCCTTTGTCCGTCCCTCTTACGACCAACGTATAGCGTTTTATCCGTCGTCCCGCAGAATGGTCTGGATCATTACATTTCCTTTGTGACTGCATAATATGGTTACATATAATCATCGCTTCCCATTGTTGTCAGATAGAATCCGAAGCCCAGAAATATGTCTCTTTGTTCGTTTTCACGCGCTTTTGGCAACCAAAAAACGTCCACAAGCCTGGATGTACAAATATCTTCTGGAGGCAGCTTAAAACCGGTTCTTCGGCGAGGCTAAGGGGTAACTCTATATCCCCGCTTTCTTAGAAGGATGATTCTAGCCCCAAAAATGCCATTCTAAGACCTTATTTGGCGCGAAATCTGACGCTTTGTCTTGTAATATCTAATACTTGCCATGGCCCGGACCCCCTCTTGCCTCCCCGATCATGGAATCGAGGCTCTCCGTAAACTCAAAAGCTGATTATCTGATTGGCCCAGTCGTTGTAATGGTCGTGGCAGGAGAAGATGAGCACCTGGTGCGTCTTAGACATTTCCTTAAGTAGATTTCGGGTATTCTCCCGGCGCAAGGCGTCAAAATGTACTAACGGATCGTCCAGGATGAGAGGAATAGAATTTCCCCCCGTGACCGCATCTATGAGCGCCAAGCGCGCTGCCAGGTAAAGCTGATCCTTGGCACCCGCAGAGAGCTCTTCTGTGTCAGGATTGATCCAATCACCTTTCTCACGGCTAAACACCCGAAGAGAGAAGTCTTCTCTTGAGAGGCGGACTCGGTCATACTTCCCGCCAGTGATCAGGGCAAAATAAGCACCAATCCGTTCGTCAACCTCGCCAGAAATGCTCTTTAAAATGTTCTGGCGTGCTTCGTTAAGAACCTCACCGATAATCTCATAGGCCCTGAGCCTCATCCTTAGCCTGTCAGCCCTCCTTTCCAGGGACTCGATACGCTCCTCGAATTCGGCTACATCCTCCTGGCCATAGCGGTCTTCCTGGAGGATGTGTTCAAGCGTTTGTCGCTCAACCTTGAGCTCGGACAGTTTCTTTTCCAACGTTTTGACCTCATCCTCTTGCTTGACGACTTCTTCCCCTGATGCTTCGAAGGCCTTGAGATCGTCCAGGGCTGTCTCTGCCACGAGCATATGCCGGGCTAGATCTTTCTTCTCCTTTTCGAGATCCTCTTTGCTAAACGATTTCAGGATACCTTGGTTTTCACGGATATTTCCTTCAAGCTCCTGAACTTCTTTACGCATTGACGGGATCTCTCGCTCTCGCTCTGCGAGTTCCTCCTCTGAAATCGCAAACTCCTTCATCTCTTCAAAAGCCTTGCTTAGTTGCTCTAACCGGATTTCTAACTCGCTCGCCCCTTTTGCCAAAGACGCCATGGTCTCTTTGCCCAACGTGATCTTGAGTTCCCCCTCCTTAGCCTCCAATTGTCGCTGAGTTTTTTCCCGCAGTTCTTTCATGGCTACCAGTTCTGCGACCGACTGGCACTGATACTGTTCAAGCCGAGTCTTCAAAAGGCCCTTCTTTTCCTTCAGTTCCTCCAGGCTCTCTTCCAATGCCCTGTCCTTGGTGGCTACCCGTACTTCGGCAATATCTTTGAAGTCAACCCGGATCTCTTTTTTGGCGGTCTCTTCCAAGGTTGTGCCGGCAGCCCCCTCGCCAGCCGAAACGATGCCATCCTCGGTCTCGATTTCATAGGGTATTGGCCTTTTGAGGGTGACCTTTAGAAGCATGCCTCGCTCGCCTATACTCCTTTCCAGGGCTTTCACATCGCTTTCCATCTGAACCAGATCTCGCACCAATGCTTTGGGAAAGACAGGAATATCCCCAAGGGACTTCTTCAATACGTCGCGTGCCTCGGCGATTTCTTTGGCCCTGCCCAGTAAGTCCTTTTTTTGCTGGCATTCTTTGTCCAGGGCTTCCTTTTCCACCTTGGCCCTCACGGCCCCCCTGTGCTTTTGCAGATTGGCCTCGCAGGTTATCAGCTTGTTATCCTTGCTCTCGAGCTGCGACCTTATTTTGTCGATCTCTAGATCGGCCTTGCTGAGCCTATCCAGATTTGCCACTGTCTTTTCGAGGGCCTTGTCCAGGGTTTCGAGCTTCTCGTTTGCCTTGATGTACAGCTTGGATTTTTCCAGCGCTTGCTTCTTTAGCTCCAAAGACTTGGTAGCTTCCTCCAACTCATTGGCCACTTCGTTGACTCTGCTTCTGGCCCCGTGAAGCTTTGAAACTATACCGGCAACCTCCTCTCTCCTCTCTCTCAAGCGGTTTAGTTCATCCATCATCTGTCGTATCTGGCCGGGGTTGGCAGGCGCTGGCCGGTCCAGCCCCCTTTTCAGATCCAACACCTTTTTCTCAAGCCTCTTTGCAATAGTTTCCGCAGCCGAGTCTTCCTTGCCGGCGACTTTTTCCTCAAGGAGGCTGCGCAGCTCTTTTTGTCCGGAACTTATCGCGTGAAGTTCATCCTGGAAAACGCAAGCGGTGCTGGTGAAAATGTCTTTGGAGAAGAACCCGATGACCTCTGCCAGCTTGGCATTCACCTTGTTCTTATCTTTCCAAAATTCACCGGTTGTCACGTTGCGAAGCAGCGTGGATCTGTTTTCAAAGTCCTTCTCAAGCACATAGGTTTCACCATTTGTTTTGAATTCCAGAATGAGATGGTAGAGGCTTTCCTTGTTCCACCTCCTAGCTTCTTCAAGGCGCTGGGCAGATGATTTGGGGTCCTCAAACAAGCCGAAGAGCATGGCGGAAAGAAGCGATGATTTTCCGGCCTCGTTGGGACCTTTGAACAGTACGATGCCGTCGCCGATATCACTGGAAAAGGTATCAATGTTTCGAAAGCGATTGATCTGTAAGCGTGTTAATTTCATGTCACCCGTTTGGCTCTCAGGCCTCTCTGCCGTTCAGCAGGGCGAAGCCCCTTTGCAGTGCCTCATCCAGAACTGGTTTTTCGGAAGGATCTGCAGTCTCCAGCCTTTTTCCCATGACGCGCAGAAACTGGCCTATCACCGTAGATTCGGGAAAGTCTGCCACAGGGATACGGTCAAGGGATGTGGATAACTCACCGGTAATGACTTCGAGATGGAAAAACGAATCTCCCAGCGCTTCTGCAAGTCTCTCGTCACTCACGTTCCATGCCAGTGGCTTTAAGCCGTTTAATTTGACCCGAAGAAGGGTCTTTGGATCGGCCCATTGGCGGATCTCCTGAATAAGGTCTTCTTCTGATTCGAAAGTCTCGATGGCCAGATCGACTGTCTTCCAAAGAAATTTGCCTACCCGCTTCTTTTCAACCCGGGTGGCTAATTCCTCAATGGAAACGATGAGGGCGAAGCCGGAGTCCTCCCCTTCTTCGAAACTCAGGGTCTCTGACGCCCCGCAGTAAAAGGCCTTGACGCCACCTTGAGAAAAATCAGAGTACCGGTGCCAGTGCCCGAGGGCAACATAGTTCATGCCAGAAGCAGCAATCTCCCTGGGCTCAATAGGGTAATAGTCGCCAGCGAACTTTGCCTCGATGGCCATCTCTCCGTGGGCCATGACGACGTGGTACTTGGTCTCGTTGGTTTTCCTAAGTGCTGCCAGCGGGCTCTCGGTTCCTTTTGGGCTCAGGTTGGCCTTGCCGTAAACCGTGATGTCGAGTTTTGGAAAGGGAATGGCCGTGATTTCATCTGTGAAGATGTGTATATTAGGGATATTCTGAAATTCGAGGCGGCCGTAAACCGAAGAGGCGTCGTAGCAATCATGCGTCCCCGGAAGAATGCAGACCGGCACCAATGGCAGCCGCTTGAGCTGAGTCACGGCATCCTCTACCAGGTTCCTCGATACTGCATTGGAGTCGAACAGGTCGCCAGCGATAAGCACCAGATCAACGGCCTCTGCCACGGCCAGATCTACTAAAGTTCTAAGGGACTCTTTCACGGCTTGGCGGAGCTGTTTTCCCTTTTCTCCGAACCCGGAAAATTTGACGCCAACGTGCTGGTCCGCGGTATGAAGAAGTTTGACCATACGGTTCTATGCACTACAGAAAGACAGTTTCCAATATGAAACATACCGGAGAATCAGGGCTGGTCTTACATGCCCCTGCCGTCGGGTCGCCGGCTACAAGGCTCTTCCCAAATGCGACTTGAAACAAAAGCATTATTCAACACCGTCCTTTCTAAGCGAAAGAGCATGCTTGTCTCAGATGCCTTTCCGAAAGGTGCTTTTCTTAATGGAGGGCCATCCTTCGCCGTAAGATTTCCCATACCCTTGCTCCGGCAGGGGTGTTTTTCAAGAGTATAGGAGTCAGCGTCCCGAGTTTCACATGTCCCACCCCTTCCCTCGTTTTCATTATGGCCAACTACTTACGGACTGTTCAAGATTTTCTTGTGTTGTAAACAAAAGGCCTAAGTCTGGCCGACGAGGATAGAACTCTTGGCCCAATAGTTTTATCCTGCGTAATGTGTCTGGTTCTTGACGCTCACCCAATCCCAATACTATTGCCAGGGATGAAAAAGTACCCCGATTTCAGGGGTGAGAAAGTAAGCCTGCTTAAGGGGCAATAAATAACCCACCTGGATTTTC